>CAYNWJ010000061.1:0-14222 GCA_964400815.1 uncultured bacterium | reverse complement strand
GCTTTGCAGTGAACTGCTGAATCATGCATTGCTTACTAAACTTGATACCCGGATTATATAATGACAATCAACGCTTTTCAACATTCACACATGATGCCGCTGGTATTGTTTTGGGAAAAGCCTCCTCTGATGGTGGATTGATAGACTGCCGGCGTTTTTTAAATCCCCTCCAAGTGTGATGGGAATTCGGAAGATGCAGGAAGGGTCCGGGCACAGAGATCCCTGGAACAAAACCCGGCGTGTCATCGTTTAACGATAGATGCCGGTGTGATTCGCATCTCATCCACATGTAAGAATGTGTGGTCGTTTTGATTAAGGAGTTTCCTTATCGCCCGTTTTTTCTTATATTCCGTCTGCGCTTCGGTAACCTGCATCCTGCCGGTCATTCTTGACATATGAGCTTCATGAAAACACACAGCCTTCAGCGATTGTTGATCATTGCGGCGGTCATGGCCCTACCGCACCCGTGCTCCGCAGCGGACACCGTTCCCCCATCCTTTTCCTGGATGTGGCCGGAGCCGTTCACCGTTCTGACCACCGACTCCCCCCGCCTGTGCGTCGATCCCGCCGATGAAGGGAGCGGCGTGGCGGAAGTGCGGTACTATGCCCGTTATTTCGATCATCGGGGCCGCGCCGTAGAACACGAATTCGCGGGAGAGGTGTCCGCTCCGCCCTGGGAAATCATCTGGGACTGCTCCCATATCCCCGACCAGAATTTCGGCAAGCTCGTTTTTTTCTGCGAAGTGGAGGACCGCGCGGGAAACATCGCCGTGCGCGACGTGAACGGCTCCGACCGTATGACATCCCTCGTGCTCGACCGCAACCATGAATACAGCGATGAACGCCTGGTTTCCCATTACACGAAAAAGGCCATGCTGGTCGATGGCCGCCTGGACGAATGGGCGAGCACCGACAGCGTGCTCATCACCAACAACGACAACCGTGTAACCGTCTATTCCCAGTGGGACCGCGACCGCCTGTATTTCGCGGTGATCGCCCGCGGACGAAGCGTGATCAGCCATTACACCCCGGAAGGTTCCTCCATCGAAGGCATGTCGCTCGAGGATGTGGTGGAGATATTCCTCGATCCCGATCACAGTCACGACAGGATATTCCAGTACCCTGACCGTCACTTCCTCATCGCGGCGGGTGGGTTGTATTTCGAGCGGAAGGAGTTTTTCGACGAGAACGGGGCGTATGTGTCCGAACTGGTCCGCGACCCCGGCATCGATGTGCAGGTGGTCGTGGAGGGCACCCTCAACGACGATACTGACACGGACACCGGCTATACCATGGAAATCGCCATCCCCTGGGACGACCTGGGCCGGGAACCCGGCAACGGCGCCACTCTCGGGCTGGAGATCTGGAACAACGACAAGGATTTCGTGGACGGCAACTACTACTATGCCGGGTGGACGACGACGGCGGCCAACCTGAACAATCCCAGCGAGTGGGGGAACCTCGTCTGCGTGGGCGGCGAAGACATGAGCGGCGCCTTCCTTTCCGGGCTGTTCCTTCTTCTTGCCGCTGTCGGGGGCGGTGCGGCGGCTTATTATGCATCGCGGAAGCGGAAGGCTCCCGCGCAGCGCACGGCACACTCAGAAGCCCGGGTGGAGGAAAGCGAACATATCCGGAAGGCGAAGGAATACATCGCCGGGAATTTCACCGAGGAGACCCTGTCCCGTGAGGATGTCGCCGGCGCCGTCGGCCTCACCCCCTCCTATTTCGGCAAGGTGTTCAAGAAGGAGACGGGCCGGAGCTTCACCGACTACCTCGCCGAAGTGCGGATCGCCCATGCCCGCGAGCTTCTGGAATCGACCCAGAAGAACATATCAGAGATCGCCCTCGACGCGGGTTTTTCCAGCCAGTCTTATTTCGGCTATCTCTTCAAGAAGAAACTCAATCTGTCCCCGAAGGACTACCGCGTCCGCGTCCGCGGCGGAGATGCTCCTGAAATCGAGTGAATATCCCCTTATTTCGAAAAAAAACTCTCGTGAACGAGAGCATTTCCGGCGGCGATTCGCCATATTATTAACGCGGCACGGGAAACCGTCCGCGAAACACACATCCTGGAAACGACCGGACTTCATTCGGCAGAAAAATGAAGATTATACGGTTCTTTCGCCTGATGATTTCTGCCATGTGTATGTGATGCGGATGATGTGGTACGCAGGTGAATATCCAGGAATCAAAACTCTTCTCAGTAGTTTTCCCCCTATTGTTACTGAAGAGCGCGCAGGAGACCCGGCACAGTCGGGTCTTCTGCGGTTTAAACGGCCCGTCCATGGTTTTCCGGGTTCGGGGCTGTCTGTGCGGCGGTATTGTCATGAATGACCGGACATGTCCCCGCGGCGTGAGAAATATTCCGTGAGGATTGCGCGGTGGTCGAAGGCGATGTCCTCAGGGAGATCGTTTTCGGTGAACACGGCCGCTTTCCCGGCGTCGTCCCCGGCCCTGGGCGTGCCCGAACCGCGTGCGGTGAAGACGGTGGTGATGGTGTGGAAGCGGGGGTCGCGGCCGGGATCGGAATAGACGCCGAACTGCCGGAGGTCCCCGATCTCCAGTCCCGTCTCCTCGCGTATCTCCCGGCGGGCGGCGTCTTCCGCGCTTTCGCCGTAGTCGATGAATCCCCCCGGGATCGCCCAGCCGGCGGGCGGATTCCTGCGCTCGATGAGCACCACGCCGCCGTCCTCCATCTCCACGATCACATCGGCTGTGGGATAGGGGTTCCTGAACCGCTCGGCGGCGGTCCGGCCGCAGTGTGGACAGGTGATCGTTTCCTTCATGGGCCGTATCCTCCTCCCAGATATTCATCGAGCAGGACCAGCGCCCGGCCGTGGTCCTCCACGGGCACGCGGACCTCGATGGTGTATTCCTCCTCCGGGCTCTTGAGGGGAAAGGCGACCTTCACCGCGCCTATGCCCTCCGTCCGCAGAATGTCCACCGCAAGGGAGGCGGTAGGTTCATGGCTGGTCCGCATCACCGCCGTGTCACCCATCAGCTCTCCTCTCCTTCATCGACGTCTTCTCCGTCAGACGTCCCGCCGCCGTCATCGCCTTCCGAGAACCGGGCCGCGAGAATGTCACGGGCGCGCTCGAACTCGTCCTCAGGCACCAGGATGTCGATCTCGCCCAGACCGTCCATGGTGACCACCAGGGAGCTCCTGAGCCCTGAATCGCGCTTGACCGCCTGAATGCCCTCGGCCACGAGCAGGCCCTTCGCCATGTCCGCGAGGGGTTCGTCCCATGTTGAATACACGACCACTTCCTTCATGGCGCCATCCTTTCACATATCAGGTATCCAGTTCATCAAGCAACGCATGGCAGCACTAATGGACACGAGCAATTGATCAGAGCCGATCTTCGATTAAATAACCCCTCCGCCACTGTCGTGGCACCTCCCCTGACAGGGGAGGCAGGTACGGCAAACGCCGGCGGTGCATGGGTCCCCCCGCGAGGGCACGAGGACGAAGTCCGGCGGGGTAGTCAGGACGAAAAGCCAAGTGCTTTTTTTACGGGATAACCGGCTTCTCGTATATCCGTCAATCGCCGCCTGTCAGCCGCCCGTCGGCCATGCGGTCGCAGACGTACCGCTTGCAGTTCTCCGGCCTGTTGTCATAGTCCATGCAGCGCAGACCGTCCTCCGAAACCCGCGAGCAGCGCATGGGCCACTGCATCCAGCACACCCCGTTCTCCTCGTAGAGCCGCGCCCCCTCGTGCAGAAGCCACCATTCCCTGAACACCCCGTCCTCGAACGTTTCACGCGAGATGCGCCAGCGTACGGTGGTGCAGCAGTCGATGCGCTCGGGACAGTCAACATCGAGGCAATCGTGTTTCTGGAAGATGTTTTCGCCGCTCATTCGGCCCGCCTGTCGAATACGTTCGCTGTTCTCTCCATTACATGATACACACGCGGCGGTTGAAAGTAAACGGTGAATCGGAAGAAAGCTGGCATTCCCCCGAAAACCCAACGAAGAATACATGTTAGTTGTTATATATCATGGTGTTATATTCAAAATACATGAAAGAATCATTCTTTGCGCAATTGTCGGAACCGCAGGCATCCGATGATGGCGCCGATGGACGATTGGTGATTTACCGTACACCGTTTGAACCGTGATTTATGGGATGTATGGATTGACATGATTGTAATCGCGATTCATCCCTCAATCCCGAAAATCCCGGTTCGGCTTTTTATAGCGCCTGAGCAAATCGGTCTGCCGGAAAATAGGGGAAAGCCGTAGGTGATTGCATCTTCCATGACACGGAGATATATTGGATGTCATGGTCGGTCCGATGTGACCGCCATGAAAGCGGTTCAGGGGCATACCGATTGTGTTCGACGGGTATGGAGCGGATGGAAGAACAAGGAGAAGAGATGATGAACGGCAGGGCAAAGACCGTGGCCAAGGGCATAATAATTATCGGTTTCGCGTTGTTGTGCGGGACAGCCGGTTCGGCGGTGGCCGGGCGGGAAGGGACGGTCCGCCATTCGACGGATTTCGGCTGGCAGGCCGACCAGGATGTCACGGAACAGTTCAACAGGCTGCTCGAGGACGGGGCGCTCAAGGCCGGTGAAGAGCTTGTGCTGGAGCACACCTATCGCATCAACATCATGAGCGGGAACGGACGCACGCTGCCGGCCAACTTCACCCTTTCGGCGGTCAAGGGAGCGGGATTCGCCGTGTATGGGTTCTCCCAGGAGACCGACCCGCCTGTCCCGGTTCTGGAGATGGGCGACCACACCACGCTGCGCAACCTCACCATCACCTGCGAGGGTGTGCCCGCGAAGATCCTCGCACCGTCGCGCAAGGCCAGGTTCTTCAAGGGGACGGTCATTTCCGCCGCCGGCAGGGAGGATATCCTGATCGAGAACTGCCGGTTGAGCGGCCTGGTCTCGAACAATATCAGAATGACGAATTGCCGCAGGCTGAAGATCATCGGCTCGCACATCATCGGCGGCTACTGGTCGGTTTACCTGGCCAGTGTCACCGACGCCGTCTTCCGGCGGTGTCTGTTCGAGAAGAGCACGTGCGACGGCATAAAGACGGGCAACGCCGGCGGGACGGCCTGCAGAAACTTCGTGGTGGAGAACTGCGTCTTTCAGGACAATCCCGGCGGTGACGGCATAGACACGACGGGCGGGCTGGACGACTCGGTGGTTCGTAACACGATCTTCCGGCGTCTCGGTGTGTCAGGAATGGATATCAAGTCGAGTTACGGTGGCGGAAATGAAAAGATAGAGGAACAGGAGCCGGAGAACAGGAACATCCGCATCGAGAACTGCACATTCCACGACATGCCGAACGGGATTGTGCTCACCACCGCCGCGGAGAAGCTGACCGTCGACAACGTCATGCAATACGCCGTCCACGACATCGACATCGACGAATGCCTGTTCGGCCACGCGGAGAAGCCCCTCCGGGCCAAAAACGACGGCGGCTACGGCGTGAACCACCCCACCGGGGAGGGCGAGCACATGCGGGCGATCTTCCTGAAAGACGCGTATGCCATCCGCTACCGTAACATGCGTCTTTCGGGTGAACGCATCATGCCGTTCCATGTCCAGAGCGTCGCCGCCACCAGGTGGGGCGAGAGGCTTGGGAAAGAGGCGAAGGAAGCGGTCCACGCACTCCATCGGATGAAGAAAACCGACATGATCAGCGGCAACACGCTCGAACGGCAGACGCCGCCGATCGAACCCGGAGTCACGGACGTTCCGTTCGCCTGCGGCCCGCGGTGAGCGACGGTGCTTAAGGCGACCGCCGTTCACGCGCAGGCGCCACCCATAGCCACCGTACATCTGCCTCGCGCCATTCGGCCATCCCCTGAAATTCTCCTGATACTTCACGTACGCTGCATTAGTATTGCGATACATCTCGAACCATGATTTATGGGATGTATGGATTGACAGGATTGTAATCACGGTTCATCCCTCAATCCCGAAAATCCCGGTTCGGCACTTGATATACGCCGAAGTACATGTGTTTGCCGGAACACGGGGGGTGCGTCTTGCGCCATTCGGCTTGAATTCACTTCGCGATTTCCTTATATTATTAATCTGTATCTTTTTACCCCGAAAATATACTGTTTCCGCGACATACAACGAGGAGTGACGAGACACCGTGAACGACAACAAGGACACCGTATTCACTCCGGTCGAATCCCGACCGGACTATCCCGCGCTGGAACACGAGATCCAGAGGTTCTGGGACGAGGACGACACTTTCGAGAAATCGGTGAAGTTCCGCGAGGAGAGGGGACGCGACTTCGTCTTCTATGACGGGCCTCCCTTCGCCAACGGCCTTCCCCATTATGGCCACGTGCTGACCGGCTATGTGAAGGACGTGGTGCCACGGTACAAGACCATGCGCGGCTGCCGTGTCCTCCGGCGCTTCGGCTGGGACTGCCACGGTCTCCCCGCCGAGATGGAGATGGAGAAGGAGGCGGGCATCCACGGCCGTGTGCAGATCGAGGAGTACGGCCTCGACCGTTTCAATGACGGCTGCCGGAGCTTGGTGCTCAAGTATGTTGACGAATGGGAACGCATCGTCACCCGCCAGGGCCGCTGGGTCGATTTCGAGAATGACTACAAGACCATGGATATCGATTTCATGGAGAGCGTGATCTGGGCGTTCAAGTCGCTTTACGACAAGAATCTCATCTACAAGGGCTCGCGGGTTCTGGCCTATTGCACGCGTTGCGAGACGCCGCTTTCCAATTTCGAGACACGCATCGACAATTCCACCCGCCCCAAGCAGGATCCCGCCATCACCGTGCTCTTCCGGCTTCGCGGCAACGACATCCTGCCCGCGGGGACGGACCTCATGGTGTGGACGACCACCCCGTGGACGCTGCCCTCCAATCTGGGCATCGCCGTGGGAACGGACATCGAGTATGTTCTCTACCGTGAGGACGGCCGTCACTTCGTCCTCGCCGCCGAGCGCGCCGACGCCTACAAGAAGCAGCTGGCCGACGCCGAAGAGGTGCGCAGATTCACGGGCTCAGAGCTTGCGGGCCTCTCCTACGAGCCGCTCTTCGACTATTTCGCGGACACACCGAACGCCTTCAGGATCATGGAGGCTGACTTCGTCACCACCGAGGACGGCACCGGCATCGTCCACATGGCGCCGGGTTTCGGCGAGGACGACCAGAAGCTCTGCGACGCGAACGGCATACCAACCATCACACCGGTGGACTACAAGGGCGAGTTCGATGCTCGGGTGCCGGACTACGAGGGCGTGCATGTCTTCGACGCCAACAGGGACATCACCGCCCGCCTGAAGGACGAGGGCAGGCTCGTCCGCCACGACACCATCGAGCACAACTATCCCTTCTGCTGGCGCTGCGACACGCCGCTGATCTATCGGGCCTTCCCCTCGTGGTACGTGAAGGTCACCGATATCAAGGACCGCATGCTCGAACTGAACCAGCAGATCAACTGGATCCCCGAGCACATCCGCGACGGCCAGTTCGGCCGCTGGATCGCCGACGCCCGCGACTGGTCCATCTCTCGCAATCGCTTCTGGGGGACGCCGATACCGGTCTGGGAGTGCGATGACGCCTCCTGCGGCCACACGGCGGTGTACGGCTCCATAGCGGAGCTCGAGAAGGACTTCGACCGCAAGGTGGAGGACCTCCACCTGCCGTGGATCGATGAGCTCACCCGGCCCTGTCCCGACTGCGGCGGCGTCCTCCGCCGGGTGCGTGACGTGCTGGACTGCTGGTTCGAGTCGGGCTCCATGCCCTATGCGCAGGTGCATTATCCCTTCGAGAACAAGGACTGGTTCGAGGCGAATTTCCCTGCGGACTTCATCGTGGAATACATCGCCCAGACCCGCGGGTGGTTCTATACCCTCATGGTGCTGTCAACGGCGCTGTTCGACCGGCCCGCCTTCCTCAACAGCATCTGCCACGGGGTGGTGCTGGACGAGAACGCCCAGAAGCTGTCCAAACGCCTGAGGAACTATCCCTCCCTTGACGAGGTCTTCGAGAAACAGGGCTCGGACACTCTCCGCTGGTTCCTCATGAGCAATCCGATCCTGAAGGGGAACAATCTCCAGATCGACCGCGAGGGCAAGGTCTTCGACATCGCCCGTAAGCAGGCGCTGGCGCCTTTGTGGAACTCGTACTACTTCCTCGTTCTCTATGCCAATATCGACGGCTACCGGCCGCGGATCAGATGCGAATCGTCCCACGAGATGGACATCTACATCCTCTCGAAGCTCACCGAGACGCTCGCCGAAGTGACCGTATACATGGACGAATACGACATCCCGAAGGCCTGCGGGGTTGTCGAGGAGTTCCTCGAGATCCTCACCAACTGGTACATACGCCGCAACCGCCGCCGTTTCTGGAAGAGCGAGTCCGACGCGGACAAGCGGGACGCCTATGACACCCTCTACACCGTGCTGGCGGTCATGAGCCGCATGCTCGCCCCGCTCCTTCCCTTCACGGCCGAGGCAATGCACGGGAACCTGGTCGGCGGCGGCTCCGTGCACCTGGCCGACTGGCCGGACGCATCGGAGCTGATCATGGACGAGGATGTGCTCCGGAAGATGGACGTGGTCAGGCGCATCTGCTCCCTCGGGCACGCCGTGCGCAACCAGAGCAGAATGCGGGTCCGTCAGCCCCTGCCCGAGGTGATCCTCGCCGGGCGCGACGCCCATCTCGCCGAGGGATACACCGACATCATCGCCGACGAGCTGAACGTGAAGGCGGTGTCTTTCACCGACGATGTGGGTTCCATGGGACGGCGGGAGATCGTGCTGGACGCCAGCAGGGTGGGACCGCGGCTCGGACCGAAGATGAAGGATGTCATGAAGGCGGTCAGGACCGGGGACGTGGATATCCGCGACGACGGCCTGCTCGTGGCGGCGGGAGAAGAGATCGCCGCAGATGAGTTCACATTGCGCATCATCGCCGAGGAGGGGCACGCCTGCATGTCCGACGGCGGCCTGTTCGCATGTCTGGACCTGACGGTGAATCGTGAGCTCGAGCTCGAGGGACTGGCCCGCGACATAGTGCGCGTGGTGCAGAACGCCCGCAAGGAGGCTGACCTCGTGCCCGACGAACGCATTCTGCTCGGACTCGGCGTCGGCGGCGACCTTCGCGAGGCGGTGGACGCCCACACGTCGCTGATCATGAACGAGGTTCTCGCCGTGGAACTGAAAACCGGCGTGCTCGACGGCGCACTGTATACCGAAACCGTGGACATCCAGGGCGGCGAGATGGAGATATCCCTCGCCCGGCCATGACATCGGTGACGGTAGGGATATAATCAGCAAAACGGGCGGTTTCCCTGCGGATGCCGCCCGTTCTCATATACGCACAAGCCGGTATGCCTGTTCTGGTGGAAATGAACATCAGCCGGTGACCCCGCCCAGCAGCGCAGACTCCGCGAACACCCGCGCGACATCCCCCGCAGACTCCACCCGGCCCTTTTCCAGCACGACCGCCGTATCCGCCACAGACCGGACGAACGCGAAATCGTGGGTCGAGAACATGAGCGTCCCGCCAGCCGAGGCATAATCCCGCAGGACCCCGGCCACCATGGCGGTCCCGTCCGCGTCCAGCCCCGCCGTGGGCTCGTCGAGAAAAAGCGCGTCCGGCTTCATGGCCAGAACACCCGCCAGCGCCACCCGTCGTTTTTCACCACCGGAGAGGGTGAAGGGGTCGCGGCCGGGAAAGGTCCGGGGATCGAGCCCCATCGTTTCAAGCGCCGATATTGCCGCTTTTTCGGCCGTTCCGGCATCCATGCCCCGATTGCGCGGACCGAACACGAGAAACTCATGCACCGTGTCCCCGAACACCTGGTCCTCCGGAAACTGGAAGGCCAGCGCCCTGACACGCCCCTTTTCCGTGGAAACCGTGCCGGAGGATGGCGCGGTGACGCCGGCGGCGATCTCGAGGAGGGTGGTCTTGCCCGAACCGGCGGGACCCAGAAGCGCCGTGGCCGAAGCGGGTGGCAGCTCCAGCGAGACACCGTCGAGGGCGGATGTTTCGAAGGGCGCGCCGCGATGATAGACATGGGAGACGGCATCGAGGGACACGACGGACCCGGCGCGTGGGGCCGTGGATGCAAGTCCGGTGATGGCCGGCCCGTTCGATGCTGATGGCCGGACCCCAGGCATGTCCCCGGGCGGGCCGTCGAAGGCGATCCGTCCCCCCTCGAGGATGAGCACACGGTCCGCTGTCCGGGCCTCGTCGGCGAACTGTGTGATGTGAATGACCGCCGCGCCCCGGCCGGCGGTGTCGTGGATGTGGTCGAGAATCGGTCCGCGGCTCCAGGGATCGAGCAGCGACGTGGGCTCGTCGAGCACGAGATGGGAGGGCTCCATGATCATGACCGCGGCGAGGGCCAGACGCTGCTTTTCCCCGCCGGACAGGTGACAGGGATTGCCGTGCCTGTGTTCTGAGAGGCCGAAGCGTTCGAGGGTGTGACCGATCCTGCGTTCCATTTCGGCCTGGGGGATGTTCAGGTTCTCCAGCCCGAAGGCCAGCTCACGCTCGACCGTGGTCGCCACGATGGCGTCGTCCGGGTTCTGGAACACCATGCCCACCCGGCGCATGATCCCGAATCGTGAGGTCTCGTCCGCGCCGGTCACACCGTCCACCGCCACCCGTCCCGCCGTGGGGCGAAGCAGGCCCTTGAGAATGAGGGCCAGGGTGGTCTTGCCGCTGCCGTTCGCGCCCATGAGGGCCACATGGGCGCCCGGCTCGATGGTGAGGGTGATGTCGTCGAGTACGGTCCGGCCGTCGGGATAGCGGAATGAAAGGCGTTCTGTCTCGATCATGGGGATACCCGTATGTGTGCGTTATATTCGAACGTCTTACAGGCGATCGAGCATGGATGTGAAGGCGGCGAACAGGTCCTCGTAGATGGCCGACCGTTCACAGTCGGGCTCGATGTTCGATCCACCGTCGCGGAAAAAGGCCTCATGGGCCGCTTCGATATCGCCGAAGACACCCGCGCCGACACCGGCCAGCATGGCCGCACCCGCGCACGCCGCCTCGGTTCGTTCCGGGATGGCGATGGGAATACGGGACACATCGGCGGTGATCCGGGGCCACACCGTGCTCGACGCGCCGCCGCCGATCATGATGAGACGCTCCACGGGGACGCCGTTGCGGGCGAAGGTTTCCAGGTGAAGGCGGTTGGCGAAGGCGACTCCTTCGAGGACGGACCGCGTGATGTCCGCCGGGGTGTGCGACGAATCGAGCCGGAGGAAGGCGGCGCGATCCCCGGCGGCGGTGAATTTCGGTATGAACAGGGGCGCCGCCGCGGAGGGAGCCGCAGTCATCGCCTCCGCTCCCAGGGATTCGAAGGTTTCGGACGGCCGGAAGACATCGCGGTACCAGTTCAGGGATTCGCCGCCCGACGGGACAGATGTCAGGAGGCCGTACCTGTCCGCAAGCACGTGTGGACAGGGGTGGATGGCGCGGGCATCGTCGAAGAGGGGAGCGTCCGCCGTGGCAACCATCACCCAGGCCGTGCCGGTTGACAGCACACAGTCGCCCGTCCGCACCGCTCCGGCGCCGATGCTTGCGCAATACTGGTCGTGGGCGCCGGTCACCACGAGGGTTTCCGGGTCGAGCCCCAGTTCGCCGGCGGCCCGTGGTGTGAGCGTTCCCAGCGGAACACCTGACGGCAGGCATTCCGGAAGCATGCCGCGTTCGATGCCGGCGGCGCCTGCCGCCCGCTCCGACAATCCGGGCGGGTCCATCCGGAAGAACAGGGTCATGGCGCAATTGGAATAATCGATGGCGAACCGCCCCGTCAGGCGCGCGGCCAGGTAGTCGGCTGTCGATGCGAAATACCGCGTCCGCCTGAACAGCCCGGGCCGTTTCTCGCGGAACCAGACAACCAGCGGCATGCCCAGGCCCGTCGTGGTTCCCCATCCGCAGGTACGGTAGAGCTCCTCCGGCGGGATGGCCTCCGAAACGATGTCAGTGACTTCCGCCGCCCGCCTGTCCAGCCAGCTCACCGCCGGGGCGAGCGGGGAGAAGTCCCCGTCCAGCGGACAGAGACAGCCGCCCTGGGTGGAAAGGGCGAGTGACTTCACACGGCGGCCGGGCACACGTTCCGTGACCGCGCGGACCGTTTCAGCCACAAGGCGCCACCAGTCGTCCGGGGCCTGCTCGGCCCACCCGTCACGGGGATGGGAGAGGGGACAGGGTGCGCGCTCCAGACCGAGGCGTTCCCCCGTTTCCGTGAACAGGGCGCTCTTGACCATGGTGGTGCCCACATCGATGCCGAGAAGGCAGGTCCCGTCCATCAGCATCACGTCCTTTGCAGGTGGGGTGGATGTTCAGCGCCGTGCGGTGTCAGCCTATGACAAGGAGCGGAATGTCGAGCATGCCCGCCGCCTTGGCAAGGTCCTCGATACGGTCGCCGCGGGTCATGCCGATATGATGCGTCCCCCCGGCGTACCCGTACTCGGTGAGGAAATCCTCGAGCCGCATGTCGGGCTTGAAATGGAAGCACGGCATGTCAACCGAGGCATCGGGCTTCTCATGTTCGCAGATGTCGCCGGTGTAGGCGGTCATCTGGAACGCGCCGTCCTCCACGATCCCCAGATTCAGCACCGTGGCGCGCCCCGGTTCCATTGTCACGTCGGCGATGACCGGGGGAGTGGTGTCGCCGAAACGGAAGTTCTTTTTACGGAGTTTCGTGGACGAGCCGAAATTCGGGTTCGATTCGCCCATGTGCCCCATCACCAGCCTGCCGCCCTCGAAATCGGGGCAGAAGGTTTCGGTGAAGACCGTTTCGCCGCAGAGCAGCCTGAGGATGAGATTGGCGGTCACACCGAGCAAATCGCCCTCGCCGGCATAAGCCATGCCGCGTTCCTGGAGCTTCGATATCGCCAGGAACGGCGGCGTGTGTATTCCCGGATGCTCGAGAATTCCCTGAAAATGCATGGTGAACCCGTTGAGACGGATGTCGTCGGCGATCTTCGCGAGGCCCAGATACACCCTGTTCGATTCGGTGAGCAGTGTGTCGGTGACGCCCTTTTCCACGGAGAAGCGCTCGCGGTCCTCCGCCGTTTCGCGTTCGAGTTCGGCGGCATCCACGTTTTCGATCTCCTCCGCGAGAAGGTGGAGGGGGATGTGTCTGACCTCCGGACCCAGAACGGCGTTCAGGCTGGTGGTGTCCACGCCGAAATCCCCC
Organism: uncultured bacterium; assembly: GCA_964400815.1. GTDB lineage: Bacteria > Latescibacterota > Latescibacteria > Latescibacterales > Latescibacteraceae. Next base: position 1,052 of record CAYNWJ010000061.1, on the reverse strand, counting down.
ATGCCGTCGAAGGTGTATCCCGCCATGCCGATAACGGACCTTCTCAGGGCATGACCGAGCTGGGCGGCACGGGCCCACGACGCTATCTCGGCATGGGCCGCCTCGTCGTCCATCCTGCCCGAGACGAACACGAAGGAGCGGCCGGTGCGCCTGAGAACATTCGCCAGGTCCATGTATCCGTGAACACCGTGATTCAGGGTGATGTCCTCGTTGGTCATGCCCGCGCCCATGGCGTTTTTCGGCGATGTGCTGAAAAGAAGCAGGGGAATGTTCGTTTCCAGCAGGGGGTTGAGCGCGGAGATGCTCGTGGCGTAGGAGATGAAAAGCACGACGATGATGTCGATGTCCTTCTCTTCGAAATCCTTCACCGCCCGACGCACTTCCTCCGTGGTCGAACAGACCGGCGCCTCGAGAATGAAGGAAAACTGACCGAGTGTGCCGAAAATGTTCTGCACAAAGGGCTTCTGCTTGTCCTTCAGTTCCGGTGAATAGGTCTTGTAGAGCTCGAGCATGAGAGGCAGGAGGCCGATTTTCGGCTTTTCGAGGGTGTTCATCGGGCGCGTCTCCTTCCGGGAGCCTGACGGGATACGGTGATCTGACGAGGGTTCGTATGCGCAATATAACATGACCCGGGGCGCGCTGACAAGAAGTGTCGTTGACCCGGCAATCCCCCATTTTCATACACACGGATTTACTCCCGCTTTTTCAATTGCCGAACAGGGATTTCGAGGATTGCCGGATGAGCCAGGATTACAATCCCGTCAATCCTTCAATCCCATTAATCATGGTTCAAACGTCGCTGTTCATTCTTCATTTATCCAGACGGGTATCCGATTCGGCAGGCAACGCATGATTCAGCCGCTTTCTTCAAAAAGAACCGTCTTTTCGATGGCGGTCTTCCGGGCCGGGCGTGCCCGAATCTGTGACGATTTGTCATGCAGATGAGGACAGAATGACCATGGCGCATCCGTTCCGGCCGCATGAAATTCCCATGGTAATCAGCAATTTCCGGTTAGGTTTTTGCGTACGAATGGTTTTTTGCTCCATGATTT
>CAYNWJ010000060.1:13606-14557 GCA_964400815.1 uncultured bacterium | reverse complement strand
GCGATCGATCCTGAACGGGTCTGGACATTCACGGCCACGGCCCGGGAGGGAGACGTCATCGAGACGGGCGATGTGATCGGCGAGGTCGGGGAGACGGATGAGATCGTCCATCGCATCATGGCGCCGCGTGGAGCGGGGGGGCGGCTCGCCGCCATTTCTTCGGGAGACTATACGGTGAACGAACCGGTGGGCCGCATGGAGAACGGCCGCGAGCTCTTCCTCAGCCAGACATGGCCGGTCAAGGAGGAGCGTCCCGTCAAACGAAAGCTCGATCCCACGACGCCGCTCATAACCGGCCAGCGTATTTTCGACACCCTCTACCCCATCGCCCTGGGGGGAAGCGCCATCCTGCCCGGCGGTTTCGGCACGGGAAAGACGGTCGTGGAGCAGATGCTCGCCAAACACTCCCGTGTCGACATCGTCGTCTATATCGGCTGCGGAGAACGCGGCAACGAGATGACCGATCTCCTGATCGAATTCCCAGAACTCGACGATCCCCGGAACGGCCGCCCCCTGATCGAGCGGACCATCCTCGTGGTCAACACCTCGAACATGCCAGTGGCCGCCCGCGAGGCAAGCGTCTATACCGGGGTCACCCTGGCGGAATACTACCGCGACATGGGATACCACACACTTCTGCTTGCGGATTCGACATCGCGCTGGGCGGAGGCGATGCGTGAGATTTCCTCGCGTCTGGAGGAAATGCCGGGCGAGGAGGGCTATCCGACTTATCTCTCCACACGGGTCGCCAATTTCTACGAACGCGCCGGCCTGGCCGAAGTGGGCGGGACCGACAGCCGGACCGGGAGTGTCACCATTGTGGGAGCGGTTTCCCCGCCGGGCGGAGATTATTCCGAACCGGTCACCCAGGCATCGGGCAGGGTCGTGGGCGGCCTGTGGGCGCTGGACAGCACACTGGCGCACCGTCGGCACTTCCCGGCCATCAACTGG
>CAYNWJ010000060.1:0-13596 GCA_964400815.1 uncultured bacterium | reverse complement strand
AGCCTGTACGACCAGCGCCTGCTCGAATGGTTCAACGGGCGGGTGGGCGAAAACTGGGGTGAGAACCGCTCCCGCGCGATGCAGATCCTTCAGCGTGACGCCGAACTCCAGGAGGTCGTGCAGCTCGTGGGCCCTGATGCCCTCCAGGACGCCGACCGCGCGACCCTCGAACTGGGCAGAATGCTCAGGGAGGACTTTCTCCAGCAGAACGCCTTCAGCGAGACCGATGCCTCCTGTTCGCCGGAAAAACAGCTTGGTCTGCTCGAATCGCACATACGATTCCATGACCTGACCATGAAGGCGCTCGAAAACGGGACGCTGCTCGACGATATCCTGGCGACACCGTTGCGCGAGGACCTCGCCCAGCTTAGAAACATACCTGAAGCGGAGTTCGGGAAAGCGCTCTCCGACGTGTATGAGCACATGGAATCCTATTTCACGGGAAACGGCGGCGGAGATGCGAAAACGAAATAACCTGTTGCGCGTGAATGGCCGGAATGGTATTTTCCCAGCCGTCGCGAACGGTGCGGCTCCCGGACGCGCACCGACCCCGCACCCGTGAATTGCGGCATGCGGCGCAGCAGAACCAACCACGGAACGGACAGATGACGAAACCCACACTCGCCAGCAAGGAATACCGGACGATATCCTATATTTCCGGTCCGCTGCTCTTCCTCGAAAACGTCCGCGACCTCCCCTACAGCTCCATGGTGGAGATCATTCTTCCCTCGGGTGAGATTCGCAACGGCCAGGTGCTCGAAATCACCACGGAACACGTGCTGATCCAGATCCTCGAAAAAACCGCCGGTATGGACATCGACACAACCAGTGTCAGGCTCCGCGAGGATGTGTCGCGAATCAGCGTTTCTGCGGAAATGATCGGCCGTATTTTCGACGGCGCGGCGAGACCCATCGACGGTCTCGGTGAGCTTGCGGCGGAAAAGCGCCTTCCCATCATCGGCGCCCCCATCAATCCGACAGCCCGCGCCCGGCCCGAGGATTTCATCCTGACGGGCATTTCGGCGATCGACGGCTTCAATACGCTTGTACGGGGTCAGAAGCTTCCCATTTTCAGCGGATCGGGCCTGCCCGCGAACGAGATCGCGGCCCAGGTGCTCGAGGGTGCCCGGGTCCGCGGCCAGGAACAGAATTTCATCGTCATCTTCGCGGCCATGGGCATCACACGGCGGGAGGCGTCGTTCTTCGTGGATCATTTCGATCGGACGGGGATCAAGAACAAGGTCATCTCCTTCATGAACCTGGCCGACGATCCGACCATCGAGCGCATCCTCACACCCCGCTGCGCCCTCACCACGGCGGAGTTTTTCGCGTTCGAAAAGGACATGCACGTCCTCGTGGTGCTGACCGACATGACAAACTACTGCGAGGCGCTCCGCGAGGTCGCCACGGCGCGGGAGGAAATCCCCGGCAGGCGCGGCTATCCCGGCTACATGTACAGCGACCTTGCTGCCCTGTACGAACGCGCCGGCAGAATCCGCGGACGCGAGGGAAGCATCACCATGCTCCCCATTCTCACCATGCCGGACGACGACATCACCCATCCCATCTCGGACCTCACGGGATATATCACCGAAGGCCAGATCGTCCTTTCCCGCTCGCTGCACCGTCAGGGGATCTTCCCGCCGATCGATGTTCTTCCCAGCCTTTCCCGCCTCATGAACAATGGTATCGGCGATGGAAAGACCCGAGAAGACCACCGTCAGCTCGCAAACCAGCTCTATGCCTGCTATTCCGAGGGCATCGACATCAGACGTCTCGTCGCCATCATGGGCGAGGAGGCGCTCTCGGACATGGACAGGAAATACATCGCCTTCGCGGAGCGGTTCGAAAAGGAGCTGATCGGCCAGGGACGCAAGCCGCGCTCCATCGAGGAAACCCTCGATTTCGGCTGGGAACTGCTGTCAGTATTTCCGAAAGAGGAACTGAGCCGGTTGAACAAGGACCTTATCAGCCGTTATTTCACCGAGATCATGGAGGACGGCACGACCACCCCCTTCTATTGATCGCCACCCGGCGGCCCGGAACGGATTGGACCGTCCAGGAATCGCGCAATGGCCCGAGTCAGTCCCACACGGATGAACCTGCTGTCACGCAAGTCCCAGCTGGAGCTTGCGCGTGAAGGCGTCGCGCTCCTCAAGCAGAAGCGCGAGGTCCTCATGCGGGAATTCATGAAGCGGGTGAAGCCTTTGATGGAAAAACAGGAGGAGCTTCACCACGAGATCGTGCGGGCCTTTCATTGTTTGAACATGGCCCGGGCGCTCGATGGAATGGGAGCGATCCATTCTGCCGCCTATCTTCGCGAGCATCCGGTGGAGGTGGAAATGAGCGTGGTGAAAAACTGGGGGATCAGGATGCCTTCCGTCGATGCCGTCGAGGGCATCGGCCCGGAAAAACGGGAGCCCTACGCCTACAGCAAAAGTCTTCGCATATTCGAAACGCGCAACCGCTTCGAGAAGGTGCTTGCGATCATCCTCGAAATCGCTCCGCTCGAGGCAAGCCTCAAAAGGCTCGGCCGTGAAATACAGAAGACCACGCGGCGCATCAACGCCCTCGAAGTGATGCTCGTCCCGCGTCTTCACGAAGAAATGCGCGATATACGCAGCTCACTCGAGGAACGTGAGCGCGAAGACAATTTTCGACTGCGGCAAATCAAGAATAAAAAGGGGGAATAAACGATGCGACTGACTGAAATCCTCGCCGAGCACGAGATCAAGATCGATCTCGAGGCCGAGGATAAACGAGAAGCGATCGAGGAGCTGGTCGATCTGCTCATATCAGAACACGAGGTGAGTCTCAGGAACAGGGACACGATCCTCGGGGTTGTTCTCGACAGGGAGCGTTCCATCTCGACCGGCGTGGGCGGCGGTGTCGCCCTGCCTCACGGTACGGTCGATTGTGTGAACGACATCATCGCGGCGATGGGTATTTCAAAACGGGGCCTGGATTTCGATTCGATCGACGGTGACTCGGTCCACATCGTCCTGTTGCTGCTCGTGCCGAAGACCAAGTTCGGCAAGCACATCAAAACCCTTGCGAACATAGCCCGGCTTCTGAATGAGGTGCACATAAGGCAGAAAATAAAAGCAGCCGCTACTCCGGAAGAGGTTTTCGCCATCCTGCGTAAGGCGGAACGTGAAAACGAAAGCTGAGCCCCTGTCGTCTTCGTGAACGACGGTCACATCCGGACACCGCAATTCTCAGAACGGCAGTTGATCAGGATCCCACCCTTCGATCCTCACATCGTTCTTCCAGTACATTTGATAATCATAATATTTGTGCGGCCTGTATTGTTTTATGTGCCGACGCCAGTCTCCACCGACGACCCGTATGTTCTCGGTATCGGACCTGCCGACTCCCGCCTCGCCGCAGAATGCCAGATATCCTATGTCCTTCGGATCGAATCCCATCAGGCCCGCGCCAATGCTGTCCACCGCGATGACATCCTTCCCGGCCAGAGCGAAATTGTGTTCCACCCGCCTGCCGCGAATGGGACCGTCACCCTCCATTCCCTCGAGCCCGTCGATCACGGTGAAATTCGGCAGCACATGCTGCGCAACTGCGAAGAGATTGTAATTCAGCCACCACGGGCCGGCTCCGTGCATCTTGTATTTGCTGTTCTCACCCTCGAAATTCTTCATGGGGCAGGACATGACGATGTTCTTGAGCCCGAGCGTGGCCACGACCACATCATGGGTCTTGGGCGGCGTGATGGATATGATGTAGTTTTCCCGGTCCAGGAAATCGTCGATGATCTCGATGCGCTCGGGCCTGAGGTTCTTTCCCAGTATCCACATCGGCGTAGTGGGCCGGTCATGCAGCTCGACTATGCGGGCGCCGTAATCCCCGGCCAGCTTGTCGTACCCGTATTCCGCGGACAGACGTCCGAGCCCCTCCTTCGCAAGGGAGCATTCCGCTATAACGATCTCACCGTCGTGGATGGGCGCCAGAAATTCGAGAAGCCCCCGCACCGCATCCGGATGGGTCAGGGACAGCATGTCCAGCTTCGAGGGCATGTTGATCTTGACCATGACACGCCTGCCGCGGAGCTCATCGGCGAGTTGTCTTCTGAAGGGCTCGAGGGAGCGCCCGATCATATCGACACGGTCGTCACCGGCAACGAATGAAACCGTTGAAGGGCCGGAGGAACTTCCCATTGCGCGCGCGCCCCTCGAAGGCATCAAACCCGCGGAAAAGGCTGCGGCGCCGAGCCCCATCGTCCCGAGAAATCTGCGCCGGTCGAGTGTTCCGGCCGATCTCGTCCGAAAAGCATTCATACTCATTGTTATCCTCCATTCCGTCGTCTCCCTGGTTCCTGGTATGGACGACCAGCTTCGCCAAGAGTTCCTCTGTCCGGAGAAAGAATAACGAGCGAGGGTGGTGGATGCAACAGCGAACTGCGCGGGAAAGGCGAAGCAGGCGAAAAATCGCCGGACCCCCGGGGTGAGAGTTCACGACTCCAGGGCCGACCTGAGACAATCGGCCATTTCATTGAGATGGTAGGGCTTGACGAGATATCCCATGGTCCTGGAAACCAGTTCATCGGGAATCATGCCCTCGCTGTGGCCGGAGGAAATGACGACTTTCACATCGGGTTTTTCATCGAGCATTCTTGAGAGAACCATTTCGCCGGACATTTTCGGCATGGTCAGATCGAGAAGAACGAGATCGATGTCATCGCCGTGCTCCATGAACATCTTGAGCCCCTGCCGGCCATCGTAGGCATTCATGACTTCGTAGCCAAGCTTCGTGAGCATCTTGCCCACGAGATCGCGTACGATTTTCTCATCCTCGATCACAAGAATGGTGCCCCTGCCCATTTTGAGATCGCCGCCCGGAGACGTGTCGGTTTTCTCCACTGGGTCGGCCGCCGGAAGATATACATGAAAGACGGAACCTCGGCCGGGTGTGCTCTCGATCTCGATGAAACCATTGTGATTGCGGACGATGATGTTGTACGCCATAGCCAGACCGAGCCCCTGCCCTTTTCGCGGTCCCTTCTCACGCGTGGAAAAAAGAGGATCGAATGCTTTGCGCATCGTATCCTCGTCCATTCCGATCCCGCTGTCGGCGAACCTGATGTGGATATACCGGCCGGGTTCGAGCGGTCGTGAATCGGACACTGAAAGGCGCACTTTTTCCGCCGACACCCGGATGAAATCCGAGGGCATCGCCCCCCGCGATTCGATGGCGTGAATGGAATTCATGCCAAGATTCAGAAAGACCTGGTTGAGCTCCCCTTCGCTTGCCATGACGAAAAAGACGCCGGGAAGGAAATCAATGTCCTTTTCGATGAGTTTGTCGGTGGTACGCTGGAGAATGGCAAAAACCTCACGGAAACAATAATAGAGATCGAGGCTCTTTTTCGCGGTGACGGCGCCGTCCGAAAGGGTCTGAAACTTGCGGATCAATTCCGCGGCGCGTTCACAGCTGACCTTGGCGTCACGGACATATTGCCTGTGGACCGCGCTCAAATCCCCGCTCTCATAATCGAGCATGCTGATATTGCCCATGATACCGGTGAGAAGGTTGTTGAAATCATGGGCTATGCCGCCCGCCAGAACGCCCAGGGAATCCATGCGCTGGCGAATCTGGAGCTGTTCCTCGAGATGTTTCCTCATGGTTATGTCGCGGATTGACTCGATGGCGCCGATGAACATCCCCGCTTCGTCGTATATGGGCGCGGCGGCGATCCAGACATGCGCCCCCCTGCCGTCAAACAGCCGATCGATGAAAACTTCGGCAACGATCCGTCCGTTCTCACGAATGATGTGGCTGTATCTCTTCTCCGTCTCAGGATCCGATACGCTGAGCAGATCGGCGAGAATGGGCCGTTTTTCACCGTAAAAGGGAATGGAATAGTCGCCTGTACCCAGCATCCGTTCCTTCGGGAACCCCGTCATGTTCTCGAGCGCCCTGTTCCATGCGATGACTTTTTTTTCGCAATTGATGACAAAGGTGGCATCGGGAAGAAAATCGATGATCTCCTCGAGTTCACGCCTGACCTCGTTCAGATCCATTTCCATGCGCTTGCGGCCGGTGATATCCCTGATCGAGGAAATGTAGGCCGGCCGTCCCTCCCATTCGACCTCGGAGGCGCGCATTTCGGCAATCATCGGTTCCCCGTCCTTTCTGAGGACGTCTATCTCGACGGAATCACCGGTCAAAATGGGATAGCCGATCACACTGCCCGCCAGCTCCTCCATGGGCCGCCTGAACATGTCCTCCGCGGCGGGATTGGCGAACAGGACCCTGTTGTCCATGTCAACGAGCAGCACGGCGTCGGCGTTGCTTTCTATAACCGTCCTGAGCACATGCTGGGCGGCCACGGCATCTTCCGTTCTGCGCTCGCTTTCGAACAGGGCGTCGTTTCTGAGAATCGAGCTGCGGATGGTCTTGATGACATTCGAGGATGAAAGCTTGTCGAGGAGGATATAATCCTGTGCGCCGTCGATGAAGGCGCGATACGCATCGTTCTCCCGTTCGGGTGGCGCAAGGATGACCACGGGAAGCAGTTTGCCGTTGAACCGGAGGTCGTTCAACATCCTGATTCCGGGAGCATCTGAATCACGGATATCGATGAAAACTATGTCGGGCTGCAAATCTTTTTCGAGAATGGCGGCATCGGGAAGGGTGTCTGTGACAACCAGATGAAAAATCCCCTCTTCTGCGCCACACAGGATTTCCCCGGTCTCACGGGCGAGGTCTTGTGAATGCGAAACGAGCAAAATCCTGATGTTTTCAGTGTTCATGGCCCTACCGAACATGGGATAACTTCATGTGCGAGAATAAGGTGCGAGATACATCGGTCACGGGAACCCGCGGCCTCGATGTGCCGTGATCCGAAGGCACGGAAAGGACGGCGACCGTGGCGCGGGATGAAAACGCAACGGACTCCGGCGGGGAATACCATCCGGGAAGCTATTTTCCCCCATCACGAAAAAGACCGTCGAGCCGTTCCACCTCGCTCATGGGAACATGTGAAAGTATTCCCGACAGGATGCCGCTCACGTTCCTGAACGGCGAACCGATATGCATGCCGTCGGAATCGATGGTAAATTCCCTGATGTCCTTGTCATGTCTCGATCCGCGCATTTTGAGAACGGTGAGTCCGCGGCGCATTTCACCATAGAGCTCCACATATCTGAGCAGAATGATGGAGTCGGTGATCGTGGATATGTGGGCCTCGGTGATGGATGTTCCGCCCATGAGATCGGGTGTTGTGGAGGTGAAAAGTCCGGTTATCTCCTTTTCCTTGATGAAGGAGGTCATGCCGATGACGAACTCCCGGAAACCCCGGACCGTGGAGACCCGCTCCATGGCGGAGAGGCTGTCCACGGCGACCCTGTTGGGCTTGAATTCCTCGATGATCTTCTTCATGTCGACGAAGTGGTCTTCGAGCCCCTTCACCTCGGGGTATTTGCAGACGACCTTGAGATTTCCCTCCTTCTCCAGTTTCTCGAAATCCATTCCCCAGCCGATGGCATTCCTGAAAAACTGCTCCCGGCTTTCCTCGAACGCGAAGATGAGGGCCCGCTCGCCGTTGCTGACCCCGCCCTCGAGGAAATGGGTGACCATGAGTGTTTTTCCCGTGCCCGTGGCCCCGGAAACAAGGATGATGGAATCGCGGAAGAACCCCCCGCCGCAGAGTTCGTCAAGCTGCTTCGAGCCCGATGAAACCCTGATGTTCGAGGAGCGCTGCTTGAGCTCGAGCGCGGAAAGGGGAATCACCACGATGCCCGCGCCCGGCACCACGGTGAAGGGGAATTCGCCCTTCTGGTGATAGGCGCCGCGGAACTTGAGGATTTCCATGGTGCGGCGGCGCTTTTCCTCTTCGAGGACATTTCTGAGAATGATCACGTTGTCGGTGACGAACTCCTCGATACCGAACCTTCCGATGGCTCCGTACTCCTCAACGCGCTCGGCGGTCATGACGGCGGTCACGTTCATCTGACGGAGAGCGGTGGCGATACGGTAGAGTTCGTTGCGGATGGTGGTGGCGTCGGAAAACCGTGAAATGACGGCGCCGATGGAATCGAGGGCGACCCGTTTGGCGCCGCTTTTGGCCACGGCGTTCTCGATGCGCGCGAGGAGGGCGCCGAGATCATAGGAACCGGCGATCACGGTGTTCTCGTCCTCGGGATGGACCGAACCGTCGATGAAGACGAACTTTCCGTCCCTTTCCAGCTCTTCGATATCCCAGCCGAAATTATGCATGTTTTTCCGGATGTCCTCGACAGACTCCTCGAAGGTGACGAACACACCCGCTTCTCCGGCCGACCGGACGCCCATGATGAGAAACTGAACAGCCAGCACCGTTTTCGCGCTGCCGGAAGAACCGGCTACAAGCGTCGTTCTGTTTTGCGGAAGACCACCCTCGGCGATCTGATCGAAGCCGGCGATTCCCGTCTTCATTTTCCGCACATTGTTTGACCGCTCATCAGTCATGTTCTGCATTCTCCCGCATTGCTCAGCCTTGAATGTTTATGTCGAGATTTCTGAAGACTTTTTCCTTGTCGGTGAGATCGCCGATGATGATCTTCACCGGTTCCGGCTTCTGCTTGATGAGCGTGGGCGTGGCGAGAATACGCTTCTCTTCGGCAAGCTCGGGATGATCGAGCACATCGATGATCACGAGTTTGACACGGTCCTTCAGCTCATTGTTGCAGATGTTCCGGAGATTGATGACGGCCTGTTCGGACCGCGGCGTTCTCCCGGTGATATATAATGTCAGTTCATATTCGGTCATGAGGTCCGCCTTTCCGGCGAATCGCCGAAACCGATCGAATAATTTCTATAGTAATTCACGAGATAACCCATAACCTCCAGGACCAGCAGCCTGCTTTCATCGGTCATCACATCGGCCTTTGGTTCTGGCATTTCACTGACCACGGTCTTGAATGCAGCCATGTGGAGATCGATGACATCCCTGGGACCGGCATTGAGATATCCGAGCCTCTCGGACAATGTTTTCAGGGGCTCGGCAAGTGAATGTTCGCCCTTGAGCATCTGTTCCGTCAGCGATTTCCTGAGTATATCCTGATATGAGCCGAGCAGTTCATTGAAATCCACGGGACGGCTGGCCTTGAGGGGCTTCACGCCGAACATACGTTCCGTGACAACGGACAGGGGGCGCACAAGATGGGAAAGCATGTCCGGTTTTTCAGACGTTTTGCTCCGGAGATGCCTGAGCTGGCGCGCCATCATGAAACGCTCGATCGAATATCGTATGGACCTGACAAGCAGCTTCCCGCTCAGGTCCTCCTTGACGAGATAATCCTGGGCCCCCGCGCGGAGACAGGAAACAGCGAGCGGCGTATCATTATGGCCGGTAACGACTATGATCGGGATATCCGGATGTTTTTCGGAGATCGCCTCGACAGTGGCGGCGCCGTTTGAATCGGGAAGCGTGATATCCGCCAGGACGATGTCCGCCGATTTTTCATCCAGTCCTTTCAGTGCGCCTGCAAGATCGGCATATTCAGCAAGCGAGAACGACTGTTCGGATTCATCGGAAAGCAACATGCCGACATATCGCCGGTAGGCATCATCATCCTCGATCAACGCTATCTCGATCCGCTGCTCTTTCATTCGGCCCCCGCATGAACCGGTAAATTATGTTTTTCATAATACTATTTCCCATATAATAACATATTATCATTTTTGGCGCAAGAGCGGCAAATCAAAAACAAAAACAGCGCCGCGGTCATCGGCCTGGCCGGCCTCGATCGTTCCCCCGCAACGTTTCACGATCTTTCTGCATATGGAAAGGCCGAGCCCCACACCGTCGAGCCTGTCGGGACGCGCATGCCGGTAAAAAACACTGAACACCCTCTCCCGCAGATCCCCGGGAATTCCGGGTCCGTTGTCCGAAACACGGAACTCCCAGGCCCCGTCCCTTTCTGAAGCAGTAATGCGGATTACGGGAGCATCCGTATCGTTGTATTTGATCGCGTTTTCGACCAGATTCTGGAAGAGACGGATCATCAGTGTTTTCGAGACAACCAGCGTCGGCAGGTTGTCATATTCGATACGCGCATTGCTCTCGTCGATGGCGGCATGAAGGTTTTCCTCGACAGTATTCAGCACCTCGCCGAAATTCACCGGTTCGTCACCTGTTTCTTCGGAGTCGAGTCTTGCGTACAAGAGCAGTTCCCGTATCATTTCCTTCATTCTGCCCACCCCCCGCACGATGAAATCGATCATCTCACGGGCTTCGTCGTCGAGGCTGTCGCCATAGCGCTTTTCGAGAAGCGATACGAATCCGGAAATGGCCCGCAGGGGCTCATTGAGGTCATGGGAAACGGTCAAAGCGAATTTCTCGAGCTCGGCATTGGAACGTTCGAGGGCAGATGTTTTCTCGACGAGCTCTTTCTCGACACGTCTGCGCTCGGCGATCTCCTGCTCCAGCGTGTTCATTGCCGACTCGATGTCGACCGTGCGCTCCCGCACTTTCTCTTCAAGTTTCGACCTGATATGCACAAGCTGATCGTGCGTCTGTTCCTTCGCCGTCACATCGACCGCATAGAGATGGACGATCCCGTCCTCTCCCCCGGGGACCATTGTGAACGAATAGAATACGTCATCGACACGGCAGTCGAAACCGCCTGCCTCACCCGTTTTCACAACCCCGGCTGCGTGTTCGAGAATCATCCGCCGCGGTTCAGCGGAAGATTCGGAAAGAACGCTCGCAATCCTGCGAGCAGCTTCGTTGGCATGGACAATCCCGCCGTCCGCCGTGATGCTGAGCATTGGATGGGGATTACGGTCTGCCAGACTGGCGATCCCGTCCATCCGCCGCTCATTACGCCTGCGTTCCGAAATGTCACGGGCGACCGATGATGCGCCGATCAGGCCGCCACGGCCGTCACGGACGGGGCTCACGGTCACGGAGACACCGATCACCTCTCCCGCGCGTGAAATGTGCACGGTATCGAAGGGCGGCACGCGTTCGCCGGAGCGTATCCGCGCCAGAACATCATCCATCTCGCCGCGGCGGTCATCCGGCACGAAGAGGGAAATGTGACGCCCCACAGCCTCCCCGGCCGTCCTGCCGTAAAGATGTTCAGCCCCCCCATTGAAACCGATGACGACTCCATCGGGAGTCATTGCGATGACTGCGTCATCGGATGATTCAACGAGGGAGGCGAAAAACGCCGCATCGCCCGTCCCTGATGTATCGTTCAAATGCTTCATGTGCATTCTGTATGTGTTTGCCCTCTCTGACAAAGGCGTTTAAATGCAGTGCGACCTGTGCAAGTCACGTGACCAGCGCCGGCAGGATTCATTGCACGGGATTCATGCCGTTTTCTCTCTGCATGCGCAATAGAATGCCGAATCGCGGAGTGTATTCGAAGAAGTGCCGTTTCGGCGGCTCAAACGATGACGCCGCTCGCCCAGAGCATCCCGCGCTGCATGATCTCGCGCGCCTCGAAAACATCGAAATCCTTCGCCACATGACCCAGCGAGGAATAGAAAACGCGACCCGAACCGTACATCTTCTTCCAGACGACCGGCATCACGACACCGTCGATCCAGGAAGCATGATCCCCCGAAAACGTTGTGGTCGCCAGCACCCTGTTCATGGGGTCCACATGCATGTAATACTGCTCCGAATGCATCTTGAAATCGGGAATGCCGGCAGTCACCGGATCGTCGTGATCGCTGATATTGACCTCGTAGTCGATCACACCGCCGGGATGCGCCACCCACTGTCCGCCCACCATGAACTGGTAGCTCGTGTTGTTCCTGAAAGAATCCGCAAGTCCCCCGTGCCAGCCCGCGATATTGACACCGCCCCGCACGGCGTCGAGCAACCCCTTCTCCTGGTCGCCGGTTATCTGACTCATGGTGACCGTCTGGACGATAAGGTCCTGGGCCTTGAGAAGATCGGCGTCGAGATAGGAATCGAGCGTGTTCGAGACCTGTACGGCGAACCCCTGTGATTCCAGCCAGGGAGCGAAGATATCGACGCACTGCTTCGGCTCGTGACCCTCCCAGCCGCCCCAGACGATGAGTACGGATTTCCCCTGTCCTCCCGTCCCGCCGTCGGCGCATCCGGCGGCAAGAGTGGAGACAGCCCCCGCCGCCGCGGCAACCGATGCCGCCATGAATGATCGTCTTCCCGGATGTCGTGCATGTTTCATGGTCTCATCTCCCGCGCCTTGTATGAGGATTCATGGTGCGTGTTTCATGCTTTTTCATGTACCGAGGCGATACAGAAGGGCCCGCTGCCGCACGGAATCGGCGTTGAGCACGATCCTCCCGCCGTCACCGTCCGCTTCCAGCACGCGGACAATATCGTGAAAACGGGCATCGGCGTGCACGACCTCTTCGATACGGTTGGGGGTTTCCTCGAAGAATTCGCGCCGGAATATCGTCTGCTCCATATGGGGGAACACGGCCATGTAGAGAATGCGGGCCTCCACGATGTCATTGAAGAAATGGGTGCCGAGGCTGATATCGGGAACGATGTCCTCGTTCATGTCCACGAGCTCGCACAAAACCCTGACACGGTTGATATCGACATACTTGACCGGCACGCCGAGAGACGGCATGGTGGAGCCCCATCGCCCCGGCCCCATGAGCAGGGTGACCTTTTCGTCGCCGAGGGCCGTTTCGGCGTGGACCAGCCTGCCGATCAAACGGGCCACGCCATGCTTGTCCTGTTCCTTGAGCTCACGGTACCGGTCCGGCACGACATACACGATACGGTCGATCGAAAGCGCCATGCTGGGGCCGATGATCGCGCCATGGGCCTCCACAAGTATATCCTCCCCGGTGATGTGATCCGGAGGCTGGTCGATTTTTCTGCTTTCCGCCGTCTGGAGCGGACGGCACTGCACGAGATTGATGCGGTATCCGGCGTCCTTGCCGATGTTTACGGTGAATTCCGTGTCCACGGGACTGCCGTATGCATCCTCGATGGTCGAAAGCATCATGCGCATGCGCTCGACGAAGTCAGTATCGCAGAGAAGCCGTTCGAAAGTGAGGACATGGGGAACGGACTCCCCCTTTTCACGGTAATATTCGAAATGCTCTTCGGCGACAGCGGGGGAGGCAAGCATGTGAAAGGGAAAATCGCGCAGACTGCCGTGCATGTCCTCGAATTTTCTCACGGCGAAGGAGTTCTTGCGCAGATCGAGAACATCCATGTTCTTCTGGGTGTAACGGTTCATGCCGTTGATCGCGGTCGCGGGACAGATGTTCGGCTCGTTGAGGGCGACGATGCGCGTGTAGTCATCGTCATGACGGTTCACCGCGCGGGTGCCGAGGCCGCAGACGAGCCTGAGCATGCCCGCCTCCGGATCGATCTTGTCGCTCCAGGCATAGGGATTGTGGGAAAACCCGACACCGGCGGCATGGGGCATGAACAGGTTCTCATAGACGGCTCCCGAAACACGCTGGACAAGCAGGGCCATCTGCTCGTCGCGGTCGAGAAGCCCCCTGCGCGCGCGGTAGACCAGCGCCTCCCTGCTCATCGTGCTTGCATAGACCTGCCGCACGGCGGACATGAATGCGTTGAGCCGTTCCGTGCGCGTTCCCTGGTTGACGCAGAACACGCTCTCGTATTTTCCC
>CAYNWJ010000059.1:0-14605 GCA_964400815.1 uncultured bacterium | reverse complement strand
GACTTCAGTCCGGGATCATAATAACCCCCCTCGATCTTCGACCGTATCCCCCATGACAGGGGGGACATGCCGCACCGTCGCCCGCTGTATCACGCCTCCCCTGTCAGGGGAGGTGTCACGCATGTGACGGAGGGGTTATAGTGTCAATGGTTTGATACCCCGGACTTCAGCCCGGGGTAGTTCATGAATGGGTGTGCTGTCACACAGTGAAACCGATCCCCTCGAGCGTGTCCCCCGCAGCAGGTGGGACTTCCGTGGAAAACGCCGCCGTACCGAATTCCCTGCGGATAGGATATTCCTTTCTGAGACGGTCGAACGCGTCCATGCGTTCGGCGAATGCCGCGAAATCCCGGCGGATATCGTATACCTGCCGCACGGCATCGCGCAGAACATCCTCGACATCGCCGTCGGCGCACGCGACCGTTCCTCCCGGCGGCATGGAATCGGCTGCGTTCCATACGGGATCGATGCCGAAATGCGCGCAGACCGCGTCGTACATCATCTGCGTACCGTTCACCTTGCCGTCGAATGAATAGCCGGCGATATGCGGCGTCCCCCCGAATACCTTCACGGCGAGTGAACGGTCCACATCGGGTTCGTGTTCCCAGACGTCGAGAATGGCGTCACGGACAGAACCGCCCAGGTGACGGTGCAGGGCCGCTTCATCGACGACGCTCCCTCGGGAGGTGTTGAGCAGCACGCCGTTCATGGAGGAGAGGAGGGAATCAGAGGCGAGATGCCATGTGGGGTGCGGGCCATCCTTCGTGAGCGGGACATGGAAGGTGAGGAAATCCGCCCCCGGGAGATCGTCGAGGGGCAGGAATGACGGGTCACCGCTCTCTTCGGCCCGGGGTGGGTCGTTCAGGAGTACGCTCATGCCGAGGGCCCGGCATTTGGCGGCGACCTTCGAGCCGACGTTGCCGACGCCCACGACGCCAATGGATGTGCCCGCGAGTGTGATGTCCTTGGTTCCGGCGTATTCGAGGAGCGCTGCGACGACATACTCGGCGACGGAATTGGAATTGGACCCCGGCGCGCTCGAAAACCCGATGCCCCGGCGTTCGAGATACGCGCGGTCGATGTGGTCGAAGCCGATCGTCGCCGTGCCCACGAACGACACCGGCGTTCCGTCGAGCAGGTCACCGTTGACCTTCGTGATGGACCTGACGATGAGCGCGTCGCAGTCGTCGAGCGGAGGAAGGGAACGGCCGTGAACGAGGGTGATCTCTCCGATGGTCGAGAAGGCTTCACGGGCGAAGGGAATGTTTTCGTCGGCGACGATATGCATGGTGTGTCTCCTCGAAACGAGCTTTCATGGTGTCGGGTGACCGATGTGTCGATTGGTTTATGGTGATCCGAATTTGAGCGAATAGATGTCGGCATCCTTCATCTCGAAAACCAGCCTGACCGGCCGGCCCGAAAGACGGCTCACATCGGTGGAGCCGTTCCAGCTGACTGTGCGGGCGATGTCGTCTCCCACGATGTCGTCGGCGTCCTCGATGGAATACCCCGGTATGGGGATTCCGTCTCCATCCACAATGGCTGCGCGGATGTGGCCGGCCGCGGAAGTGGAGATGTTGAGCACGAGTTCGGAGCCCGAGAAAACAAGGGGCAGGGTTTCGAAACCGCCGCCGTCGAAGGGAGCGTTGACCGAAACGAATCCATCGGTCCTGAGCGTGTACCGGACGAGATTGAGGGACGGCTGGGCGTAATGCGCCTGTTTGTACAAAGACAGTTCCGCAGGCGCGGTCGGAAGAATGCCCAGGGCCGTGAGCCCCGCACGGGAGGCCCAGTTCCCGGGATCGGTGCCGGGGCGGATGAATCCCTCCATGAATGTCCGGTCGAACACGGCGCCGCCCCTGCTGCTCATCAGGACGGCTTCGGCGCAGTCCCCCCGGTAGCCGGGATCCACACCCAGTTTCTTCGCCTGCTCCGCGGTGAGGACCTGCCGCCCCGGCATGAAACGCATGGGCACGGCGATGTAGATATGCCGGGCGCGGAAATAGGGCAGTGTCTGATTGGTGTAGAGATGTTCGGGCGGTGTGTCACCGAAATCCATCTGTTCGGGCGCGGACCAGGTACGGAAATCCGGCGATGTGCTCCTGCTCACCGTGCGGATTCCCTTGAACCCGCCTCCGGTCCATGTCCTGAAACAGCAGACATAGCACCGCTCATGCTCCGACCAGAAGGCCACGTTCTGGGAATCGAAAGCGCCTTCGGTCATGATCGGTCCGTCGAAGAGCTTCCTCCACCTGACACCGTCGGAGGAGGCGAATGCGTGCAGGCCGCTGTGCACCGTGCCCGCCAGCGCCTTGTACCGTTCATCCTCCGGAACGCCGGGGCGTGTGTCGATGAAGGGGGAGAAATTGTGGGAGAAGGGGGCTGTCCCTGCGAGGATCACGTTGTTCCTGCGGGTGCCCATGACCTCGAAAAGGCCGAGATCGGGCTTCGTCCAGATGACGCCGTCGCTGCTCTCTGCATAGCAGGTGACCTCGTTGTGCGAACCGTCCTGCCCCGCGACGGGGAGGCCGCGGTAATACATCCGGTACAGACCGTCATCGTCGAGCACCGTCACATACCCGCAGAACGGCCCTTCCCAGGGCTTGTCGAAGGCGAGCACGCTTCCGCGCGGCACGGGATGGTGCAGTTCCAGCCGGGCGCCGCCGGTCAGCCGGTCGATGATCGCGCCGTCCACGAACAGTTCCAGCCGTGATCCGATACGTATGGGCGGAGGTCCCGCCAGTACCGGTGGAGGCGGCATGATCGCGGTGACCGCAAGCAGCAGCGTCATGCAGATGAAAATCGTGCCCGAAAAACTCATCGCTCTCTTCATGATAGTCTCACACGCCAAGCAGGTTTTTCAGGTTGTCGAGGCTGATTTTCACCGCCTCGAGGGGCGGGCGTTTCGTTCTGTCCTGTTCCACGATGTACCATTCCACTCCGGCATCCAACCCGGCGCGGACGATGCCCCGCATGTCCATGACACCGGCGCCGACGGGGGCGAAGGTGGCGTCAGAATCGCCGGTCATGTCCTTCATGTGCAGCGACGCTATCCTGTCACGATGCCGGGCGATGAATGCGGCGGGATCATCGCCCCCTTTACGCACCCAGAAGACATCGACCTGGGCCTTGACGAAGGAGGGATCGGCGGCATCGAAGAGATGATCGAGCAGCGGCCTGCCGTTTTCACGCTCGAACTCGAATGCGTGATTGTGATAGGAGAGGGTGATGCCCGCCGCCCGGCATTTCTCACCGATGGGATTGAGCAATTCGCCAAACTCCATGAATCCCGCCGCGCCGCGTTCCCTGAATTCCCCCGGCATGGAGGGGCAGGTGACGAAGGTGTTGCCGATGGCCCTGTTGAATGAGATGACATCGTCCAGGCCCGAAGACAGTTGGGAGTATCCCACATGGCTCCCTCCCGGTCCGAGGTCCAGCCTTTCGAGCAGGCTCTTGAGCGACGGTGCGTCCATGCCGCCATACCCCGCGAATTCAACCGCCGGATACCCCATGGCGCTCACCTGTTCGAGGGCGCCGGTGAAATCCCCGCTCGTCAGTTCCCGCAGCGTGTAGAGCTGAAGGGCGATGTTTTTCCCGCCGCCGTTCCTGCTCATGGCTGAAGCCTGTCCCGTCATGCAGGCCGCCGTTCCCAGCGCCGCGGCTCCCCTGATGAATGCACGGCGGTTCAATGAATCGGGTCCCATTGCTCCTCCATGGTTATGATTGCCGGGTTCGTGTCAATTCCCGGATACATGATATTCGATGAAATGGCGCCCGTTCCCTGAGAAGGATGGACGGAAGGTTTCGAGCCTCGTCACCGTCCGGCCTGCGGGCAATGTTACATCTTCATAGGTCCGCTCGTCCACGACTGTTCCCGTCTCGTCCATGACCCTGACCAGGAGGTCTGCGCGGCGTTCGACGCCGAGATTGATGATGACGGGCTCGATTTTGTCCCCGGGACCGTAGACGGTGTCCACGTTCCCGCTTCCGGCGATGATGTCCTGGAACGCCATGGCGTTCACGTGGAAGGCGAGTTTCGCGTGGCCCAAGCAGTCGATGAGGGGTTTCTTGTAGGTGCCCGAATTCGCCCCGCCGTGCAGGCAGCACCATGAGAAACCGTCATAGTCGAGCATGCGCTGCTTTTTCATGGATTCCCAGGCGCTGAATGCCTGCCATGCCTGGCTTTCCAGCCATTCGTCGGCCGAGAGGCGCCGTCCGATCGTTCCCTCGTCATAGGGCCATTCATAGGACTGGAGGCGGTACCAGGGCTTTCCCTTCGCCAGGTTCCAGTTGGGCTGTCCGATGGATTCCTCGTGCTCGAAATTGAAATAGGCCCGCTCGCGGCTTTCGAGGAAATCCCTGTAATAGTCCGGGGGCCATGTCCTGAGCACCGACCAGTCCTTGGTGTAGCCGGTGATGGAATCCTGGTTGCCGCGTGTCACCATGGGAGCGGTCCAGGCGGCCGCGGCCCTGATGGGATTGCCGTCGTGATCGACCGTTCCCCGGTCGTTCGCGTAATGCAGGTGCCGGATGAAGGACGTGAACGAGATCAGGCGGCTCATGTCCACCGGTGCGATGGCAGAATAGCAGGCCTCGCAGAAATCGTGGGTGTAGTCCATGCCGTAATTCCTGAATTGGTTCGGATGGTTGCTCACCTCCCACATCACGATGCTCGGATGGTTGTACACCTGACGCATGTACTGCGGATAGCCTTCGAAATCAACGGCGAACGCCTCCTCGGAGCGTATCCAGGCCGTGGTGCCCCAGATGAGCATGAGTCCGAGCTGGTCGCAAATCTCGGCGATGCGTGGATCGTTGATGTTGCCGTCGGGACCCTGCCATGCATGCACGTGCACGCGCATGAGATTGCCGTTCATACGTTTGGTCTGCATCATTTCCTTCGCGAGCCGGCGGGCGGGGGCGCAGCGGTTGGTCATGGCGCTCGTTTCGACGGGGGTGCGGAATCCCATGATCTGCGCGCCGTTGAGCATTGCCGGACGCCCGTTTAACCGGAATGTCCCGCCGTCCTGTCCCACCGTCCTGATGCCGGTGGTGATGACACGGTCGTCCACCGGTTCACCCGCTCCGTTCTCGAGGACCACGGTCACCTCGTACAGGTTCGGATCGTCGCATGTCCAGAGGGCCGGAGACGGAATCGACAGGGCGTATTCCTCCGTGCTTTCGTCGAACGCGCGGATGCTGACGGGAAAGGAGAACACGTGCGCCGTTTCTTCCCCGCGGGGGAACCAGCGGCGCCATTCGATACGCACGTTTCCGTTGAAGGGTGTTCGTTCGAGGTTCGCGAACCGTATGCGGCAGGTGGTGAGAGCCGGATCGTCGGTGTGGAGCGTCCATACGAAAACGTCGTCGATCCAGGTCCGGGCCGTAAGGTCCAGACTGATGCGGCCGGCAAACCAGCCGATGTTGGTGTCAAGCGGCGAATGTCCCATGGGCCGGTCGGTGCTGAAACTGTTCACTCTGACGGCGATGAGGTTTTCCCCGCCGGGAACGAGCAGGCCGGTGACATCCACACGTGCCGGTCTCCGGTCGTGGATGACCGCGGCGGCCGTGCCGTTGACCCACACCTCGCCGCCGGGATCGAGGGCTTCAATGTCGAGGACGGCGCGTTCGAACGCTCCGGCCTTCACGGTCTTCCGCAGATACAGGTCCTGTCCCGCGAACCGTTCGCCTCCGTGGACCTTCGGGAGATCGCACCGTCCCCATGAACCGTCGTCGTAGCCGGGGCGCGTCCAGCCGTCCATCGCCGGCGGAAGCTCGAAATCCTGGTCGATGACCGTGGTCCAGAAATACGGGCGCCTGACATCGTCCGTCGGTGTGAAGGCGGTCAGGAGCACGTCGTCGAGCACAACGCCCCGTGTCCCCGAGAACGTAAGCGCGGTGACGGAATCACCGGCGGCAAGCGAAAGCGGGAGGAAATCGGCGACGACCGCACCGTTGACCATGAGATTGTATCCGCCGTTCCCGAGATCGGCCTCGATGACACATTCACGCCTGACGCCGCCGGGAATATCGGCCGAAGACGCCGTGGCTGCGCCGTCTGTAAAGGTCATCCCGCCGTCGGGACCGAATGCGACCGTCACCGCGTCCCGTTCACCGGAAAGACCGATCGACGCATCGGCTCCCGCTGGCACGGTGACCGTCCAGGAAAGTTTGAATCGCCAGGAGCACGATGTCACCGGCATGGTGACCGCCGCCCGTTCGCCGGTAATCTTGAAAACGCCCGCATCGTTCGACGCACCATCTGCCACCCAGCGTGCGAGCGCCTCATTCTCCCTGTCGCGCAGGCCCGGTGCGTGGGCGGTCCATGTCAGGTCCTCCAGACGGATTGTCTTTCTGATCCGGGGCATGGGCCGCGGTTTCATTGAAGCCAGGAAAGCGTCGGCTTCGGCATCGGTCACCACTTCCGTATCGAGATCGGGATCGTTGAAGAAGCGCCGGGCGAAATCCCCGTATGCGCGGAGAAAATCGACCCGTTGTCCGGTGTCGAAAAATTCCGTTTCGCCCATGAAGTCGGTTTCGCCGTCTGCGCGGACATCGTCGGTCACATGCCGGAGCTCGAAGGAACGGGAAAGCTCACGGGACGAAGCCGCCGACGTAACAATCGAAACAGCCGCGGCGAAGATGACGAATTGAGAGACGCGCCGTATCATGAGTCCGCCTTTCGCGTACATGCCGTGTATAATGAACCGTCACTCCCCATGACGGTAATGTACGATATTACCATCTCCCCGGCAAGCGGACGATGATTGAAAAAGCGGATTGCGCGGGTGTGTTTGGCGGGCACATGAAAACGGGCGCGGCAGGAGACGCCGCACCCGTCATGAAAAAATCGGTTTCCCGGTTTTGTTCTATCCTTCTTCTATCATCAATGATTCCTTTTCGGGAAGCGTCCCCACGGCATGCGGTTCGAGCCGGCCTGAACCGTTGCCGTTGCCATTGACATTGCCTCCGATGACCTGCGACAGGCTGCCTATCATGGTGGAGAGGTCGTGCGCCTGCGCCGAGAGTTCCTCGCTCGCCGATGCCGATTCCTCCGAATTCGCCGCGATGGCCTGGGTCACCTTGTCCATCTGGGAGACGGCGTTGTTGATCTGGTCTATACCATGTGCCTGCTCCTTCGATGCGTTGGCGATTTCCCTGACAAGGGTTCCGACCTTGCCGCCGAGTTCCATGTTTTCCCGAATGGCCCCTTCCAGTTCCTTTGTCAAGCCGGAGCCGGTCTTCACGCTCGTGACCGTGGTCTCGATGAGCGAAGCGGTGTCTTTCGCTGCTTCGGCGGCGCGCATGGCCAGGTTTCTGACCTCCTCGGCAACCACGGCGAAGCCCGATCCCGCTTCACCCGCCCGGGCGGCCTCGACCGCGGCGTTCAGGGCGAGCAGGTTCGTCTGGAACGCGATCTCGTCGATGGTCTTGATGATTTTCTGAGTTTCCTCCGAGTTCTTCTCCACTTCGGAAATGGCTGTGACCATCTCCTGGATCTTGTCGTTCAAAAGCTGGAAATTTTTACCCGCCTGCTGCATGGTGGAATCGCATTCGGACGCGTTCTGGGAATTCTGGCGGGCCATGGCGGCCAGTTCCTCGAGGCTCGACGATGTTTCTTCGAGGCTGGACGCCTGTTCGCTCGCCCCCTCGGCGAGGGACTGGCTCGAGGACGACACCTGGGCCGAAGCGTCGGTGAGCTGTCTGCCTGATTCGTTCAGCCCTTTCGCCACGCTGGCGATTACCCTGAACACGCGGTTCGTCACCACCCAGATGACCGTGCCGATGAGCGCTACGGCCATGATGCCAAGGATGAAGGACATGTTACGGATTTGTCTGATGTCCGCCAGGAACTCATCGGTCGTTGCCGAAGCGGCGAGGATCCATCCCGTCTGTGGATTTTCCCTGAAATAGGCAACCTTGCGGTATCCTTCCCAGTCGTAATACAGGTGCCCCGATTTTTCTGCAAGCATCCGTTCCCCGAAATCGAAGGAGCCGAGGTCCATCTCGAGGATATAGTCCCTGTTCGGGTGGGCCAGGGTGATGCCGTTTTTGTCCATGATATAGAGGTAGCCCGAATCGCCGATCTTCGTTTGGGAAATGAAAGAATCCGAGAAATCCATAAGTTCCACCGGAGTGCCCACGATGCCCGCGACCGAGCCGTCCACGATGACCGGAGCGGTGATGAGCGCCACGGGCCGGCCTGTGGCGGGTGATTTCAACACATCGCTGAAGTGAACGTCACCATTGTTCGCCCTTCTGATGTTTTCGGCATAGCCGGGTATCTTTCCCACCTCGACACCGACAGATTTGCCGTCGATTGAATCGATCATGATGGTGCCCCCGGTCGTGGCGAGAAACACGTTCTCGAGAGCGTGGGACATGCCGTGGTATTTTTTCAGGAAGCCCTCGACACTTTGGAAATCATCGGTCATAAAGGCGTTCTTCACAGAGGCGTATTCGGTCAGAAGCAGGGCGTCACGCTGCCGGTCGGTGAGCCATGTGTCGAGCTCGGCCGAGGTCTTGTTCACGATCGTGTCCATGTTTTCCTCGAGCCGCCCCATGATGCTTTTTGAGGCCGTTCTGTTCGAGACGAGGCTCATCACCGTGATGCAGACGATGATAATGGGGATCAGGGTGAAAAGAAGCTTGTTGCGGAAGTTCATGGTCTTCATGGAAAATCCTTTCTATCCCGTTGATAAAATCAAATCCGGCCGCTGTTCTTTCGATCAAACGAACGGCCCCGTGCCCTTTCCCGGCCCAGAAGCACGAAATGCCATGGCGGTTCCATCCGCCGGCTGTAGTGCGTACCCGCCTTCGCGGCACTGGTAAGCAATACCCATGCCATTTTTTTATTCATCAGCATAACAGTCATGATCCCCAATCTTATATGCATATGGATAATTGAGAATTTCCGGCCGCCCGGCTCCCGCCTGCGCGCAATGATCGCGACAGACCGTCCAGTCCGCCTGACACATTGTCAATCATGGCGGAGCGGCGATATTTTGGTGGACTTGGTCGCTGACGGGTGGTAGGTTATCATCCTGACATGTTCGTGAATCGCGCCGAATCGCCGATGCGTCTCTGATGACGCGACGGCGGCGCTCATACCTTCATCGAAGAGGTCTCCATGAAAAGCTCGTATATCGCGGCCGTGCTGACGGTCCTTCTGGTCTTCTGCCACGACGCATCTTCCGCCGCTCCCCTGCCGGAGACCGATCCCGAATCCGTGGGTCTGTCATCCGGTCGTCTCCGGCGCATCGACGAACGAATCACCGAATGGATCGGGGACGGCCGCATCGCCGGAGCGGTCACCATGGTGGCCCGTCACGGCGCCGTGGCGCACCTGGGCGTTTACGGTGACCGCGACAGGGAGGCCGGAGCGCCCATGGACGAGGATACCATATTCGCCATCCAGTCCATGACGAAACCCATTACGAGCCTCGCGGTCTTGATGCTCTACGAGGAAGGGCGCTTTCTGCTGTCCGATCCGGTGTCTGAGTATATTCCCGCTTTCGGGAATATGCGTGTTATCGCGCCGGGTTACGGTGACGGCGACGGTTCCGATGACCCGCCGACCGTTCCAGCCGGGCGGCCGGTGACCATCCGCCACCTGTTGCTGCACACCGCGGGGCTCAGTTACGGTTCAGGCGCTCACGCGGCCCATTACCGGAAAGCGGGAATTGCCGCCCTGCGAGAGCCGGAAAGCACGGTGGAGGCGCTCACGCTCGCGCTCGCAGAACTGCCGCTCCTCTTCCAGCCGGGGAGCGATTACCGCTACAGCCTCTCGGATGATGTTCTCGGCTGTCTGGTGGAGGTGGTTTCGGGTATGCCGTTCGACCGTTTTCTGGAGGAGAGGATTTTCCGTCCGCTCGAGATGGAAGACACCTTCTTTTATGTGCCTGAGGACAGGAGACACCGTCTGGCGGCGCTCTATGCGCGGGCAGAGGACGGGACGCTCGAGCGGCGCACGCCGGAAAAGCGTGAGATGACCGATCCCGAACGGCAGCGATTTTTCTCGGGCGGGGGCGGGCTCTATTCGACCATCGGCGACTACAGCCGCTTCTGCCAGATGCTTCTGAACGGGGGAGAATACGGCGGTGTGCGCCTGGTGAGCAGAAAGACGGTCGGGATGATGACGGTCAACGGCATCGGCGACATCGATCCCGGTCTGGCCGAGGGGGGCGACAAATGGGGACTCGGCGGTGTCAGCGTCCGGACGAAATACCACTCCGACATCGCCATTCTCTCTCCCGGCTCTTACATGAAAACGGGGGCCTGGACGACCCATTTCTGGGTGGACCCGGCGGAAGACATGTTCGGCATCTTCATGGTTCAGCTCACTCCCCTGAACTGGGACCTCATGCATCTGTTCACGGTACTGGTGACGCAGTCGATCGATGACTGATCACGGGGGAAGGGCGTGGTTTGGAGGATCGGCCGGGTTCAGCCTGCGCGTCGCCGCAGCTTCCTTATGACGCTGTCGATGAAGACGGCGAAAAGCACCGCGGCAAAGGGTTCGGTGAGGTAGCGGAACCGCTCGTTTTCAAGGATCTCGAAGAGGTTGGCGACCGACGATATGTACAGGATCGTCATCACCATGAACGCCGCGGTGACAGCCCGGGGAGAGGTGGTTTTTCCCGCGCGAATGTCGCGCCATACAAGCATGATTCCCGCGCCGAGGGCGAGGAGATAGATCAAAGGCAGAAAAAAGCCCGCATTGCCTGGATTATGAACATGATCGTTATATGTGTGAATGTTTGTGGGAAGGCTCCTGTCCCACTGACGAAATTGACCGTAAAACAGTATTGTGTATATGCGGGCGATGCCATCGATATTTTTTAAATTATCGAAAGGAATGCTTATGAACCAGTCGCTGGCGGGGAAAAAATAGATGACATAGGCCCTGGCCATTCCTTTCAGCCATGTTGTGGGATACATCCGGACGACCGTGAGGGCGTCCCGCCTGTACTGTTCGATAAGGGAGAGGATGGAGAGGTTGTTGTAATTGTTGCCCACGGACGGCTGGTATTCCATGTCGAGGATCGGGATACCCGTCCTTTCGGTTTCCGGCACCCGCGCCTTGCTGTGATAGACCCAGAGTCCCTGGATGGGGGGGATGAGGGCCAGCTCTGAAATGCGTCCCTCCTCCACCAGCCTGAGCCGTTCCTCTTCCGGCAGCATCGATGTGGTCACCTTCGCAAAGCTCGCCCCCAGCCAGGAACTGGTCGAGAACGATCCGAACAGAACATGGTTTTTCAGATAGACGCCCGCGACCGCGACGAACGGTATCAGTCCCATGATCAGCACGCTTCGCAGCCGGTTCCTCCCGCCCGCAAGCACCAGGGCGAAGGCGGCGAGGTACCACACCATGTGGAACAGGCTCCGTGTGAGAACGACCGTGGCGATGATGGTGAAAAACGCGGCCCCGTGCATCCAGTGACCCTTGTTCATGAACCTGTGGAGGAGATATGCGGAAAGGACCAGCATGACGGCCACGGGATGGGTATAGAGCAGAATGTTCTCGAACAGGATGACGGGGGGCGAGATGATGAAGACGATGGTGACGGCGGCGCTGGTCTTCGTTGATATCCCGAGCCTTTTCATCAGCAGGTACAGGCACACCGACAAAACCGCCCCGCCGATGAGATACACAAGGGAGAATACCGGTGTTTCATTGCCGGGGAACAGCTTGTAGACGATGCCCAGGAAAAGATTGAAAAGCGGGGGCTGGCTGTGCAGGTGCCAGAGGCTGCTGAGAAGATCGTTCTTGAGGAGTTCCGGGAAGAGAAACTGCATGGGATGGGAGTTTTCCCACGCATCGAAGCGTATTCCGGCGGCATGATAGAACAGGCGCGAGAGTATGAACGCGAGCGCGACCGCCATGAGCCCCCTGTCGACCGGTCGTTTCCGCGCACCCCTGCCTGAAGTGTCGGTTCTCTTTCTTTTCACTCCGCCGTTTTTCTCCTACCGGGGAATTTCGATGCCGCGTTCCACGAGCATGGTCCGGTATTTGTCCGCTTCCGCGCTGTTTCCGAGAGTTGCACTGATGATATACAGGTTGCGGATGATTTGAGCATTGTCGGGATTTTCGGCGAGAACAGCCCGGTACTGTCCCGCCGCGTCCTCGAGCCGTCCCGCCATGTAGTATGCGCCCCCCAGTTTTTCCCGCATGCCGTAATCATCGATAACATCCGGCGTATCCCTGAAAGCCCGCTCGAACACTGCCACTGCTTTATCGTATTGCTCCATTCTCATGTATGCCGTGCCGAGATTCGCGATCGATTTCCCGGGGTGGGGTTCGTCTGAATCCAGGGCGAGCGTCAGCTCATCGGCAGCCCGCTCGTTTCTTTCCAGCACCATGAGCGCAAGCCCCATCTCACCGTGGGAGGGATGCTGATAGCCGCCGTCGACGGCGCGCTCGATGTACGTTTCCGCCTTGTCTCTTTGCCCCGTCATCAGGTATATGAGCCCGAGGCGGAACGAGGCTGCGTAATCATTTTCATCCAGCGCGACAGCCTTTTCGAACGCCACGGCGGCATCCTCGTTTCTGCCGAGTATCGACAGGCCGAGCCCGCGGTTGAAGTAGCGGTCCTCCTCATCCGGGTGTTCCCTGACGAGGGGCTCGTATGGTTCCGCATGGTAGACGGGACCCTCGCATGACAGCGCGAACAGGGAAACCGCCATGAGAAACACGGTCATGATTCCATATCGTATCATATTCATTTCAATGGCCCGTATTTTACTGTGACAGATTGTACGGTCAGGAGAATATGATGCAAATCACCGTGTATTTCAAGTTCTTTCTCCCGAGATCACCGTTGAACTGATGCATATTCGCCGCCATAAAGGGGTCATTTCGTTTTACATGGGCGCATCGCGCAATCCCGTTTGTTTTTCGAGGCCGTTTATGTTACAATACGGTTAATGTTCTGAAACAAGGCGTAAATCATTATTGACAGGAGGATGCGGGACATGACCACACGGCGGACATTTCTCAAAAAAGGCGGGGCCATAGGCGCCATGATCGCGGCGGGCAGGGCGCCGGCCTTCGCCCAGGACATGGGCGTTCAGAAAGTGGGGCAGATCGGCCTCGGTTCACACAGTTTTCTTTTGACCTTCCGCAATCCGCCGAAATCTTTCACCGGCAAGGTGATGGTCAAACCCAACGGTGTCTGGGACGATTATCCGGGGGTGGCGGAGGCCATGAGCGGGCGCGGGTACGGTAAAGTGTATCACGATTATGTGGAGCTCACGAAGGAATGCGACGCCGTCCATATCGAGCACGCCGACTACCGCAAGGTGTGTGAGTTCGCCCAACCGGCGCTCGAGGCGGGGAAGGCGGTGTTCATCAACCGGCCCTTCACCGGCGCCATTGCCGACGCCCAGGAGGTGATACGGCTCGCGCGGACATGTGACGCTCCGGTGATGTCGGCGTCGTCACTCGAATTTCAACCGGTCGTTTCGGAGATGCAGGCCTTCGTGGCGGAGAAGGGCCCCATACGGTCTTATGAGGCATACTGCCCCGAACCTCATTTCACCTGGCACATGCCCCATGTCATCAACTACGCCCACGCGGCGCTCGGCGGCGGCATCGACACGGCCTATTTTACGGGGGATTATGTCATGTCCCTCGAAGCGCGCCAGGACAGGGTGCGTAAAATGGGGACCGCCCTCTGCGTCCTGACATACAAGCCGCGCGGTGACGAGCCTCCCATCATCGGCATGAACCACATCGGAATCCATCCGGGAAGCTACCACATCGATATCTACACCGTCAAGGAGAACAGGCTCTTCGAGGCGGGAACGACCGATTCGGCGGTGATGCGCTACATGTTCGAGACCCTGCATGATTTCTATGCAAAACGGAAGGTGCCGCGTCCGTACGAGGCCATCCTGGAACAGCACCGGGCGCTTGTGGCGGCCAACCTGTCCCGTCTCACCGGCCGGGCGGTCACACTGGACGATCTGGGCGGCGGCGATTCCCTGCCCTGGTCCGAATCCATACGGCGCTGGCTCGTTCGCCGTACGCTTGGAAAGAAATGACGGCACCGGCTGCACATGAAAAACCCGCGGGACTGTGGTGACTCATTCCGCGGGTTCCGGGTAATTTGGTCGGGGTGGCCGGATTCGAACCGGCGACATCGTGCTCCCAAAGCACGCGCGCTGACCGGACTGCGCCACACCCCGATGCCGGTGATTAATCAACAGTTTCTAAATATACACCGGCGAACGGTTGCAATCAAGTGTAATGAACGCCCGCCGCGCTTTCTGCGTATGGGCTGAAATGCCCTGACCAGCACGTATCGACAAGCCGGCGAGTGTTATGTCCCATGCTTCGACCCTTGACCTGTTCATGCCCCGGGGAGGTACGGATGAAACGGTTCATCGGATACATGGTATCGAGCGTCCTGTGCTGCCTTATAACTTATGATGGAGCCGATGCGCTGGAAGGAGTACGAAACATCTTTTCCTATTCGTACATCGACTATGAAGGCATCGGCGTGTCAAACACCGTGGAAAACACAATCATCGCCAGTCTCCGGCCCTCCTTTTCCCTCCTCGGCCGCGTGTATCGGGACCAGCGAAGCGACTGGCACAATTC
>CAYNWJ010000058.1:4528-14607 GCA_964400815.1 uncultured bacterium | reverse complement strand
GGCGCCGAACGCCTCTCCCCCCGGCACCGGAACGGACAGCACTGTAAGCGATTTCAAAAATCCGATGCGTGACTGCCGGTCGAATCGTTCGAATATGCGCACATCGTTCCCGAACCCGAGGCGCTTGAATTTCTTCATGACGGTGCGCACGAAGGTTTCGTCGTCGCCGGTGTACCCGCCGGTGAGGTGCAGTTTCAGGCCGGAGAAACGATCCTCCCCCTTCAGGCGGATGAAGGCCTCGGCGAGGACCCCAAGCCCGAAATATTCGGACATGCGGCAGAGATAGCCGATGACGGGGGGATCGAAGGGAAGGTGGGACTGTTCGTAGCCTTCGGTGTCGATGCCGCCGGGAACAATCGTCAGCTTGTCGTCCGGCAGGCGCATCCTTTCGCGCGAGATGTCCGCGAAGTATCGGCTCGGCGCCGTGAACATGTCCACGTCCTCCGCGCGTTCGGCCATCAGGTCCCACACCTGCCCGCGATATCCGTCGCTCATGGGATCGATCCACTCGTTCTCGTCCTGGAGCGAGCAGACCACGCCCGCGCCCAGGTCACGCTTGAGCCTGCGGACCAGACCGAGAAGCAGCGCGTTCGAGAGGTGGACGATATCCGGCCGGACCTCGTCGCGCAGATACCCGATGAGGTGGTCGAGTTCGCGCGCCTGCCGTCCCTCCTCGCCCCTGAGCATGGAAATGGTCATCTCCTCGAGCCCCGCCGCCCGTGTCGATCCCGATTTTTTCGCCGCGAATTTCAGGAACGGCCGCGAGTCGAACAGGTCCTCGACCCAGCGGGGAGCGTGCCGCCAGGGCGGGAACACCTCCCGCAGGTACAGGTTGATCGCGCCATAGAAGATCGGCGCACCTTCCTTCAGGGCGGGCCTGTCGATGCTCAGGGGGAGGTACATAGGGACCATGAGCACCTCGTGCCCGAGAGCGCTCAAGGCATGGACTATCTCGCTGTCCCGCATGCAGTTCTGGCAATAGAACGTCCCGCCGGAACCCGGTATGATATGAACGATCTTCATCGGCCCCCCCCTCCGAACGCGTAAACCACACCGTCGGCGGCCCCGATGACCGCCATGCCGTCCACCACCGCGGGGCTGCCCGTGATCGAGGACCCGATTTCAAACGACCAGAGTTCTGCGCCGTCCTCCGCCCCGACCATGTACATGCGGCCGTCCTTCGATCCGACAATCACCCGGCCGTCCGCGAGCACCGGCGAACTGTCCACCTCGCCGCGCGTGGGGAAGGTCCAGACGGCGCCGCCCGTCGCACGGTCGATGCAGTGCAGGCTCCTGTCGCGGGAGCCGATATAGACCCGATCATCGCCCACCGCCGGGGAGGAAAAGAATCCGCCGCCGCCCTCGCCGCCGTATTCCCAGACCACTTTTTCCGCCGCGATGTCGATGCACACTAGTTTGCCGCCGTAATGGCCCACGTACGCCCGTCCGCCGTCGATTGCGGCAGACCCGGCGATATAGGAGCCAGCCCATACCGATCCGGCCTTTTCGCCGTCCGAGATAGAAACGATGTGCAGCATCTCGTCGCACCCGCCGAATACGATGTGTTCGCCGTCGGACGCTGGCGAGCCGTTGATGTAGTAGTCGGTCCCCACCGTCCATTTCAGCTCGCCGGTGTCCGCCTCGAAGCAGTACATGTTGGAGTCGTAGCTTCCGACCATGACCAGCCGTCCGCCCGTCGCACGGTCCGTCACCCCGTTCGCCGAGCCCATGATGTCCCCCCCGGTCTCGAAGCGCCAGCGAAGCTCTCCCGTCGCCGCGTCCAGGGCCAGAAAATCGCCGTCGAGCGTGCCGATATACAGGATGTCCCCGAAAAGAAGGGGGGACGCCTCGATATCGCCGCCCGCGTCGAAGGTCCAGTCTTCATCACCCTCCAGCAGATCGACGGCGGTCACGATGCCGTCGATATTGGAGATGTGGACGCGGCCTTCGCCGATGACCGGCGAGGAGATGATCTCCGCGCCTGTATCGAAGGTCCAGAGCAGCTTCATGGCGTCGGACAGCCGGTCGTCCGAAACGCCGGTGAGACCGTGATCGCCGCGGAAAACCGGCCACGAGTCCAGCGCGGGACGCCGGCCGGGTTCCCCCGTTCCCGGCTGCTCCGAACAGGCGGCGAATATCATGGCTGTCAGGACGAGGAGCGCTGCCGGTCCGGGCCTTCCCATGTCAGCTCCCCTCCTCGTGTGCGTACCGCGAAAGCGCCGCGGTGGGGCAGGCGGCGATGCATCGTTCGGCGGTCTTTTCCAGCGCGTCGCCCAGTGATTCGCCGAAGGGAGCGGCCGGTTCAGCATCGAATCCCCGGTCGACGAAGGCCAGCCCGAAACGCTCGCCTCCCGCCGCGGTGATGGCGATGCATGCGCCGCACTTGATGCACTTCCCCGGTTCAAAGACGACCACGCCATGCTGGACCGTTCTGCGGAACGTCCTGCGTTCCCTGAAACGGTATCGTCCGCGCTCGACGCCGTATTCGTCGGCGTAACGCCTGAGCAGGCAGGATTCGGGCTTGCGGCAGTCGCAGCCCAGGCACCGTCCGGCCTCCGCCTCCGCCTCCCCACGGGTGAATCCTCCCGACGGGCTCGAGGGGACGACCCGGCCGCGGGGGTCGGCGGTGTCCATGAAGCGTTCCGCCTCCCCATCGAGGAGGCGCCCCATAAGCGCATTGAAACGCGCAGGCCCGGTCCCGGCGGTCCCGCAGGAAACATACCGGTGGACGGCGTGAGCGATGGATCTGCCGTGGGCGGCGGCGCGTACCGCGAGTTTCGATGCGCCGATGGCGTTGCCGCCCGCGAAGACGCCGGGAAGCGAGGTTTCGAAGGTGTTCCGGTCCACGGCGATCCCGCGTTTCGAGCAGTCGATGCCCGAAAGGGATGATTCGTCCGGCCCGTCAGCGCCGAATGTGAGCACCACGGCGTCGTGGCCTTTCCGCAGGTCGGCGAGGGAGAGGTCCCGGCCCAGCGTACGGTTCATGTTCAGCTCCACCCCCGCCGCGAGGACGGCTCCGATATCGGCGTCGAGGGCGTCGAGGGGGAGGCGTTCCCGGGGAACGTCGTACCGGAGCGCGCCGCCGGGGTGGTCGTTACGGTCGAACAGGCGGCAGTCGTGGCCCATGAGCGCGAGATAGTATCCCGCCGAAAGTCCCGCCGGACCTGCGCCGACGATGGCGATGCGTCTGCCCGATTTCGGTTGGGGATCGGGACGGTGTGATGCGTTATGAGACGGGCCGGTGTCGGCGGCGAAGCGCTTGAGCAGGCAGACGGCCACGGGGGTGTCGATCGCGCCACGGCGGCATGCCTTTTCGCAGGGTGCGGGGCAGATACGGCCGAGCACCGCGGGCAGGGCTATGTGCTCCCTGACGGTGTCGAGGGCGTCGGCGAACCGTCCCCCGCCGATGCGCCGAATCATGCGGGGGATGTTCATGCCGGCCGGGCAGGCTCTCGTGCAGGGGGCGTCGCAGTCCCCCACATGCTCGCTTATGAGGAGTTCGAGGGCGTCCCTCCGCGCCTCACGGACCTCGTCGCTTTCGGTGTCGATGCGCATGCCGTCCGCCGCCGGCATGGAGCAGGCGGGGAGGAGCCGTCCGGAATCCTCGTCGCGCACCACGCATACCATGCAGGAAGTGTGGGGCGGGAACCCGTCCACGTGGCAGAGCGTCGGGACATGCACACCCAGGGATGTGGCGGCGTCGAGGATGGTAGCGCCGGACTCGACGGTGACCGGGCGGCCGTTCATGGTCAGGGAGATCGCCATGTCAACGCACCTCCACCGAATCAGTGGGGCAGACCTGCCGGCAGGTCCCGCACTTGATGCACAGGTCCTGACGGATGACATGCCGTTCGTGGGGAGCGGGTTCTATGGCTCCCACCGGGCATTTCTGGGCGCAGATGGTGCAGCCGATGCAGCTTTCGTCGATGGAATAGGTCACCAGCGCCGCGCACCGTCCGGCCGGGCACCGTCCCTCCAGGTGCGCCTCGTATTCTTCGCGGAAATAGGCCAGCGTGGTGAGGACGGGGTTGGGGGCGGTCCGTCCCAGTCCGCAGAGGCTGCCGCGTTTCGTTTTCCGGGCGATCCCGTCGAGGGTCTCCAGGTCGCCGGCCTCCCCCTCCCCGGCGCAGATACGTTCGAGTATCTCGAGCATGTGGCGGAGGCCGATACGGCAGAACGTGCACTTACCGCATGACTGGTTGCAGGTGAACGTGAGGAAGTACCGCGCGATGTCCACCATGCAGTCGCCGTCGTCCATCACCAGGAGCCCGCCCGAACCCATCATCGCATCGACGTTCGTCAGGTCCTCGTAGTCCACCCGCGTGTCCGCGAGCGAGGCGGGAATGCAGCCGCCCGAAGGGCCGCCGATCTGGACAGCCTTGAACGTGCCGCCGCCCTCGATGCCGCCGCCGATGTCCTCCACGATCTCGCGGATGGTGATGCCCATGGGGACCTCGATGAGCCCGCCGCGCGCCACCTTGCCAGCCAGCGAGAAGACTTTCGTCCCGGGGCTTTCCGGTGTGCCCAGACGGGAGAAAGCCTCCGGGCCGTTCCTGAGTATCCAGGAGACGGCGGCATAGGTCTCGCAGTTGTTCACGAGGGTCGGTTTTCCCCGGAGCCCCCTGTCGGCGGGATAGGGCGGGCGGAAGGAAGGCATGCCCCTGCGTCCCTCGATGGAGGCGATGAGCGCCGTCTCCTCGCCGCAGACGAAGGCCCCCGCGCCCTCCATGACGGAGAGATCGAGGGAGAAGCCGCCGCCGAGGATGTCGTCTCCCAGAAGCCCGGCGTCGCGGCACTGGGAGATGGCGTTCCTCACACGCTCCACCGCCAGCGGATATTCGGCCCGGATGTAGAATATGCCCTCGCTGGCCCCCACGGCGAATGCCGCGGCGATCATGCCCTCGATCACCCGGAATGGATAGGACTCGAGGATCATGCGGTCCATGAACGCGCCGGGGTCGCCCTCGTCACCGTTGCAGATGATGTATTTGATGCCTCCTTCCGCCGCGCGGACGAACTCCCATTTACGCCCCGTGGGGAACCCCGCGCCGCCCCGTCCGCGCAGACCGCTCGCGGTGATGGTCCCGATGAGCTCTTCCGGCGGTGACGACAGGCTGCGCTCGAGGGCCGAGAAACCGCCGCCCGCACGGTATTCCTCGATGTCCAGGGGATCGATGCGTCCGGCATGCTCCGTGGCGATGTGCACCTGACGGCCCAAAAACGAGGCCACATGGGGGTCACGGGCGTCGACCGGATAGCGCTCCACGGTCCCGGCGCCGTCGTCCGCCAGCACGTCCTCGAGGAATCCTATGCCCGCGTGGAGGAGGCGCTTGACCGGCGACGGCGGACGGTAGTGTCTGAGCAGGATGCGGCGCACGTCAGCGGGAACGACCCGGTCGTAGAGGACCGACGGACCGTCAGGCGGCGCGATCTCCAGCATGGGCGTCCGGTGGCACATCCCCACGCATCCCACCCGCTGGACCTTCGCCGGTATGCCGGTGTCGGCGAGACAGGTTTCCAGCGCCTCGCGCACCGCCCCGCTGCCTCCGGCCATGCAGCAGGAACCCTGACCGATGCGTATCACGCCGCCGCCGTCCTCCGGGAGTTTCCCCTCGACCGTACTGATCCCGACGCCGTCGCCCCTGCCGAGGAAATCGTCCATGACACCCCGGACCCCGCCGGGACTCACATGACCGTAGGTGACACCGTCGATCTGCACAACCGGTGCGAGGGTGCAGCAGCCGAGGCAGGCGACCTCCCGCACGGTGAACAGCCCGCCGGGGTCGGTGTCCGTGTTTTCGGGGATCTCCAGCTCGCGGAAAAAGGCGTCGAGGACACGCCCCGCGCCCTTCACATGACAGGCGGTGCCGGTGCAGACGCTGATCATGTGCCGACCGACCGGGGTGTGACGGAAGTGGGAATAGAACGTGGAGACGCCGGTTATGGCCGCGGGGGTTATGGCCGTGACCTCGCAGACCCGTCTGAGGGCCGCTTCCGGGAGGTAGTTGTATGTCTTCTGGATGGCGTGGAGGATCGGTATGACCGCGCTCCCGTCACCGCCGGTCTCCGCCACGATACGGTCGATGTCCCCGCGGACCGTATCGATGTCGATATCTGGCTTGCTCACTGTTCACCGATGCAGTAGAGGTTCTCGTATCCGCGGATGTAGATGCGGCCGTGCATGAACGCCGGGACGGTGACCGCCTGCTCCCCCAGTTCGCATGTGCCCACGGGGGTGTATTCGCCGGCGGCCCTGACAATGTGCATGACGCCGTTCATGTCCATGAGATAGACGGTGCCGCCGGCGATCACGGGCGAGGAATAGAATCCGTCCGGCAGGTCCTCGAACCAGCGGCGCTCTCCCGAGGCGGTGTCGAAGCACGATACGGTGCCGTAACTGGTGGCGACGAAGAGGAACCCCCCGGCAGCCACGGGGCTCGATACCTCCGAGAGATCGTCCAGCGACTCCCAGAGCAGCTCCGCCGTCCCGTTCAGTCCTATGGCCGCGAGCTCGGCGTACTCGTTGACCGCGAACACGACGCCGTCGGCGAAGGCGGGCGAGGGGGCCACCTCTCCCGACATGCAGTCCACGCGCCAGAGTTCCCGTCCGGTTTCGGGGTCGTGGCCCATGACGAAGGGGCTGGCATTGAGAACCGCCTGGGTCGAGCCGCCGGCCTCGACGAGAACGGGGGAGGCCCATGATATCTCCGTGTCACGCGGCTGGTCATAGACCGTCCCGCCGGTTGCGGTGTCGAGCGCGATCAGGCGGCCGCCGGAGTTCTGGTCGTACTGTACGAGAAGCAGATCGCGCCACACGATGGGCGAGGACGAGTGGCCGTAATGGTTGTCCGGCACGCCCAGGTTCCGCGCCCACACGCGGTTGCCGTCGAAATCAAGCGCCGCGGCGTCCCCCGTGCCGAACAGCACGTACGCCCGCCTGCCGTCGGTCGCCATCGTGGGGGCGGCCAGGCCCGTATCCTCGGTGACATCGGGCTTTTCCGCGGGCGAGCCGGGGACGTCGTTCAGCTCGTGCTCCCAGATTATCGCGCCCGTCCCGGTGTCGATGCAGTAGACCACCTGTGTCCTCCGGTCGGCGCCGGAGAGAAAGAGCTTCGTTCCCCATATCACCGGCGAGCTGAAACCACTCACCGGAATCTCCGTTTTCCAGAGGATGCCCTCGCCGGATGAGCCGTCCCATGTCACGGGGGCGGAATCAACATGGGCGATGCCCAGTCCGTGCGGACCCCGGAAGCCCGGCCAGTTGCTTTCGATCTGTTCCGCGGTGGGCCATGATGCGGAAGATTCAGCCGTTTCCGCGCCGCCGGGTCCCGCCGTCCCCCAATCGTCGGTGGTGAGCGCCGCCAGGACGAGCGCGAGCCCGAAAAACCCCGTCGCCGCGATCATGGTCGAGCGCCTCGTGAGGACCTCCGTGCGCCAGGTTCTGTCCTCCTGCGGTTCGTTTGAAAGGTCGGGATAGTCCCTGCGGCGGGCGTGCAGGTACCGGACGGAGACGAGGAACGCAACGGCGAAGAGGAACAGGAGGAATCCGCCCGTCCGCACCTGCCAGAGGTTTGTGAAATAGGCCTTGCGGGCGAGCAGGTCGATGGCGCGTATCTCCTCCTTGAGCGCCTCGTCGCCGGGATTCTGGATCGCCCGGGCCTTCAGGGTGCTCAGGGCCTCGCTGTGCAGCGGATCGACCGATGCGGTCTGGATGTAGTTGACGATGAGGAGCACGCCGATCACGGCCGCGAACACCAGTGAAACCGCGGCGATAGTGCGGGCGATGCGGTATGCCCGTTCCGTTCCGTTGTGCGTCTGCGATTCCTGGTTCATGGTCGTTGTTTTCATCCGTTCGGTTTGCGTTTCAGCGCGGCGGCCTCGTCCGGGCTCATCTCCCCGCGCCGCACCTTTTCGATGGGGCAGTATGAAAAACAGCGTCCGCAGCTCAGGCATGCGCCGCGGTCGATGGAGTATTCCTCACGCCGGATGGCAGCGCCCGTCCCCACGAGCTTCATCCACAGGACGAGCCCCAGGAATCCTCCCAGGAACCATCCGCCGAAAGCGAACCGTTCACGCACGGCGCGGGCCTCTTCGAACAGCTCGTCCGTCGTCATGCCCGAGGCCCGGAACGCTTCGACCTCGTCGGTGGGGATGGTTCCGCCGCTCCCGTCACGGATCTCTTCGGCGAGGGCCACAGTGAAATGCGCGCGGGACAGCACCGGCGCGAGGCGGGAAACGGCCCATCCCCCTCCCCCGGCGAGGACCGGAAGAAGCAGCAGGAGAAGCGCCAGTCTGCGGACCCGTTTCGCGCGGCTCTCGTGTATGGTCTTCATGGGCGGCCGAATCGCGCCGAAGGGGCATGAGTCCTCGCACAGGCGGCAGTTGATGCACTCGCCCGGCGAGATGCGGACATGCCATTTCGAAAGCCGCGACGCGCCGTTCAGAAGCACTCCCAGCGGGCAGAGGAACCGGCAGTAGGGCCGAGCCACCACGGTTCCCAGCAGCAGGAACGACAGGCCGAACACGATCATGGTGAATGACGCCCCGAACCGGAAGAAGCCCACAAAGGGATCGAACCGGCATATGATGAACCCGGCGCCCAGCGATGCGAAGAAGACCCCGAATCCCAGGTACAGGACGGGAATGAAGCCGAGCACGGCGGCGATCCACGGGCGCACGGCGACCGGCCTGAGCACGACGGCGTCCTGGATGGCCCCGAGCGGGCACACCGAGGCGCAGAAGGTGCGGCCGAAGAACAGGGCGATGATCAGCGGCAGGGCGAAGAACGCGATCACCACGAGCGGGATGGCGTACCCGTCGCCGAAAAGGGCGAGCCCCACATTCTGCACCGATCCCACCGGGCACACGCAGCCCCCGCGGAAGAAGCCGAAATAGGCCAGACTGAGAAGCATGAGAATGAATATCTTCACCCGCGAGCGGTCCCTGAGGGCGAACCATGTCGCCAGCCCCAGCGCCGCCGCCAGAACGAGGACGTCCACATATTCCCAGGGCAGGGCCCGCGGACCGGGCGTCTGGAGCACCGGCCGCGTGTATCCCGACTGGAAATCGGGGCGGGGGAAACGCTGTACGGTCTGGGCGAAGACTCCGGTGGCGCGCGCACAGGCCGTCCAGGCCGCGGCGGCAGCCGTGACGCCCCCGCTCATGACGTCTCGCATTCTCTTCACCCGTCCGTCCCCTCCGCTTCGTCGCCCCGCAGGATATAGGGTGATGACGCCGGAACCCGCCGGAACGCCTTCGACGGGCAGGCCCGCGCGATGGCGCAGTCGTTGCAGTTCAGGCAGCGGTCGTGGCGCACCTGGAGATACAGGGAGCCGTTGCCGAAGGAGCCGCAGCCCTTGACACACTTACCGCAGCCGAAGCACAGTTCCTCGTCGATGGTGTATGAGAAGTAGGGGTCCTCGATGAATGTCCGCCGGATGGCCCCGGTCGGGCACAGACGGTTCTCCGCACCCGTATCGCGCGACTGCGCCCCCGGTTCGAGATAGCCGCTGCACAGATCGCAGTAGCCGCACATGGAATAGGAATGGATGCATTTCACCGCCGAGAGGGGCAGGACGCATTCCGTGGAGCATTTCCCGCACTGGATGCAGACCTCCGGGTCCAGCTGCCAGACCGTATCCCCCGTCGAGGCCTTCCCGATGAGCATGCCGGAGACGCCGCCGACGGCCACACCGGCCACCGTGTTCAGGCTCACCCGCATGATCTCGCGTCGGTTCATCGTCATGTCCTGATTTTTATTGTCCGCCATGGTCACCTCGTTAGGGATGCGGATGCGGATTCGGATTCGGGCGGGGCGCTGTCCTCACGCAGGGTGCAGCGGCCGCTTTCCGGGCATCCGTGGCACGCCGCCGTTTCATCGCAGGCGCGTCCGTTTCCACCGGCCCGTATGGAGCGAATGCCCATGACGCCCGAGAGAAGCAGAACCGCCCCCGCGGCAAGCAACCGCAGGCCGTCCAGAACGAACGCGCGTCGCGTTCCCGCGCCATCGCGTTTCAAGTTACTGTCCATTCACACCCCCGCCATGTCATTTCGGACGAACACCCGTATTTCCTTACGCA
>CAYNWJ010000058.1:0-4518 GCA_964400815.1 uncultured bacterium | reverse complement strand
GGATCGAGCGCGAAGATCCTGCCGCGGGAATCGACGGCGATGTCGACGATGACCGTGCCGTCGGCGAACGATCCCGGCCCCGCGGCGACCGACG
This sequence comes from uncultured bacterium, assembly GCA_964400815.1. Lineage (GTDB taxonomy): Bacteria > Latescibacterota > Latescibacteria > Latescibacterales > Latescibacteraceae. The sequence goes on along the minus strand of CAYNWJ010000058.1, from coordinate 4,424 downwards.
ATATGCGGCCGGGCTCGGCATAGACCTTGATCCTGACCACGCCCTTTTCGGCGGTGACCAAGGTACCGTCGGCGGTCACTGCCAGGTGCGTTGGGTTGCAGCAGCCGAAGAAGCCCGCGATATCCATCGAAAACGCTCCCCAGGATGTCCGCAGACCGCCTTCCGGCGTGTAGTTCTCGAGCGAATGACGGCCCGGGTTCACCGCCCAGAGGAAACCGTCGGGATCGATCGCCACATCGAAATAGGGGCTGGGAACGATGAATCCGGGTATGTCCGCCGTTTCGTCCCGTCCGCCGATCTGGAGCAGTTCCGTCCCGTCCGGAGCGTATTTTCGAACGATGCGGTTGCCGGCGTCTGCCGCATAGACCGCGTCCCCGGCCACGGCGATGGAGGTGAACCGCGGCGTCCCCTCCGGCGGGTCCCATCGGGAGAGGAGCGTGCCTGAACGGTCGTAAACCACCACATGGTCGGCCATCCCGAGATAGATGCGGCCGTCGGCGCCCACATCCATGCAGCGGGCGGTTTCCCCCGTCCTGAATGTCCCCGTCTCCCTTCCATCGGGGTCCATGATGCGCACGACGCCGTCCCCCGAGGCATGGAGGCGGTCAGCGCCGTCCACGGCGAGTGCGCCCGGGTCGGTGAAATTCAGCGGGATGGGGTCGGCCTCCTCGTGGTCGAGAAGCGCCGGATCGACCGCCTCCAGGCTCTCCACGTCGTATTCGAAAGGATTTTCAGACGTGAAATCCCGCCGTTCCGAGAGTGCCCGATACCCGAAATAGAGTATCCCGGCGAGAGAGAGCGCGATGATGGGCCACAAGAACGCGGTGTCGTTTTTCCTGCTCATCGTGTTTTCCGTGTTTCGGTTCCATGGTATTCATTGCCCGCATCGGATGAAGGTTCATCTGTCCCCGGCCGACCGGATGTCCACGCAGACCAGCCGCCGGGAATCGCGGGCCAGGAGCCTGCCCTCAACCAGCGCCATCGGTCCCCAGGCGTCGTGGCCGTCCAGAATCCGCCATTCGCCGATAATGTCCGGTTGTGCGGTCGATACCTTCATGACAGTAAGCACACCCTCGTCGCTCAGAATGAAGAATTTCCCGTCGGCGATGAGATAGGGCCCCAGACCGTACCGGTGGTCCGGCCCGCTCGACCATACCGGCTCTGTGATGTCGTCCGGGCTGTAGCAGACGAACTGGTTCTTCAATGCCCCGGCGTCCTTCGGCATGATGCAGAACAGGTGATCGTCGAAGAAGAGCGGCGTCTGCTGTTCCGATGCCATCCCCCCGCCCGGCTCCACCTGCTGTGCCGGCGTGATCGTGTAGTTGCCGTTCATGGCCCCGATTTCGAACATCATGCTCCCGGAGCCGTACCCCGCCGTCATGAACAACCTGCCGTCACCCAGGTACAGGGGGGAGGGGGCCACCACGTTCTTGTTCCAGGCGTCCGTCTCGAACAGCACCGCACCCGCGTCGGGGCCCTCGGCCGCCACGCCGACGATGCCGCCCAGAGCGCAATATACATACATTTTCCTGCCGTGGACAGTATAAGGAAGGACAGACGAGTGCGACATCTTCCAGCCGCGGGGATTGGGGGTTTTCCAGACCACCTCGCCGGTCTTCACATCGACCGCGATCAACAAGGCCTCGCCCCCAACCGCGATGATCGCCAGCGAACCGTCCACCAGCGGGCACTGGCCGGTGTACCACAACGGCACCTCGGCGCCGTACTCCCGCACCAGGTCGATGCCCCATGCGAAATCGCCCGTCTCCGCGTCCACACTCATGACGTGGCATTTGGGGCCGATGGTGACCACGTGGCTGTCCGTCACCGCCGGCACCGTTCGCGACATGCCGTGGTTCCGCTTGATCTGGACGCCATAGCCGCGCCGCCAGATCTCCGCGCCGTCGTCCAGGGAGAAACAGCGCAGGATGTCCGCCCGTTCCTCCTCGTCATAGTCGAGCAGATACACGCGGCCGTCCGCCACCACCGGGCCCGCGTGCCCCTCGCCGAGATCGACAGACCAGAGCACGGCGGGTCCTTCCGGGCCGATGCCGTCGGCGAGCGGAATGTCCTCGTCGCTGATATTGTCGAAATCGCTTCCCCGGAAACGCGGCCAGCTCCCGGTTATGCCGGACGGGACGCCGTCGAAGGAGGCGTAGAGGCTTCCGATGTCCACCCGTTCGGTGTCGGAGGGCAGATGCGCCGGCCTGTCATCCATGCCGGGAACCGCCACGGTGAAATCGGCCGCCGGGTCGGAGAGGATGAACCAGGACACGAGCAGCCCTCCGATGAGGGAGGCGCCGACGGTGATCAGTCTGTCGATGTGCTTGTCTGTCATGGGTCAAAGGTATGGCCGTGCGGGTGCGCGGCCGGGAAAGCGCTTCTTTTCGTGAACACCTTGGCGCGAACGTTCATGGATGCCAAGGCCGGCATCCGTCCCGTGACTTTTCCGGGCGGATGAATGCTCTAGTTATTACAACACATTAACCCGTTTCGGGTTCCGTTCTTCCGCGGGACCGCCGTCCGGGAATGCTCCCGGCGGTGGTCGACGGATCACGATCCTCCGCCGGCGGAGATGCAGTACAGGTTCTCATGACCGCGCAGGATGAGGTCGCCGCCAACGATCACGGGGGACGCGTCGAAGCTGTCGCGGAGGACATTCTTCGCCAGCACCTCGTACCGCGGGCCATGCCGTATGACGAGGGTGACACCGTTACGGCCGGCGATGTAGATGCGTCCACGGGCGGCCGCAGGAGAGGAATACACCTGCCTGATTCCCTCTAGTCTTTGGCGGGCGTAGTGCTCCTCGCCGGTTTTCGCGTCGAAACACGACAGCATGTTCTGGTACTGTTTCAGGAAGTAGATTTTCCCGTCAAGGAGCAGCGGCGATGAGACATAGGGGGTGTCGCGGTCGAGTTCCCAGAGGATCGCGCCAGAAGACCGTGCGTTTCCCCGCGCCCTGTCGAGGGATATGGCCTGGAGGATGCTTTCGCGGTATGCGCCCGTGAGATGGACGATGCCGTCCGCGGCCACGGGCGACGGGATCGGTCCGGCTGTCATGGCGCGCGTCTCCCAGATGATGGAACCGGTCATGAGATCATAGCTGCGCACGCGGCCTATTGCGCTGAGAACGATCTGCCGCCTGCCGTTGTGGTTCACCACGAGAGGCGTGGCCCAGGATGTGCCGTCGCTGCGGCTCTTCCGCCAGATCTCCCTGCCGGTGCGTTTGTCGAGGACTGCGATGAACGACGGCCCCTCGTGGTCCCACTGGACGATCAGGTGATCGCCCGAAATGACCGGTGAGGTGCTTTCGCCGTACTGGTAGCGGATGTGCATTTCGCCGAAATCCCGCTCCCACTGGAGATTACCCTCCATGTCCCAGCAGAATATCCCCTTCGAGCCGAATGAGGCGATCACCCGTTCCCCGTCGGTGACAGGGGAGCAGGACGCCCAGCTCGCGTCCACGTGGATGCCCTCGTGGGGAGCGCCGACCCGCGCCGTCCGCTTCCAGAGGAGCGCGCCGTCCGTGCGGCTGTAGCAGAGGATCTCGTACCGGAAGGGCGTTCCGGTCCTGTAGGTGTCGAACATGCCCGGGATACGGTTGACCCGGCCCTCGGTGGGGACGGCGGCCAGGACGAATATCCGGTCGCCCCAGACCGCGGGTGTGGCGTGGCTCAGGCCGGGAAGGGGGACCTTCCACCGGATGTTCGTCTCCTCGTCCCACCGGACCGGGGGAGTGCCGCGGGGCGCCTCTCCCGTCCCGAGGGGGCCGCGCCATTCGGGCCACTGTTCGATATATGCGTTCCGCTCCTGCGAGACCGCTGTCCGGGCTAACGCGAGCAGCACGAAGAGCACCGTGATGCAGATGCGCCATACAGGCTGTCGGTGGGGAATCCCGTCGGTCCGGGATGGGTTCGGGTGCTGTCTGTCCGGTGATGTGTCCATCTGACATTCCAGGGATCCGGTGATCGGGTGCGGTCATGTCCTGTTGTAGAGTTCCGTCATGCTTTTCAGCCTGTCCAGGTGCTCCCGTCCGGGGGCGCCGTCAGGACAGCGCCAGCGCCAGTTGCCCTGCGCGGTGCCGGGCACGTTCATCCGGGCTTCCGCTCCCAGGCCCATGATGTCCTGAAGCTGGAATATCACCGTCCGGGCCCGCGACATCATGAGTGCACGCATCATCTCGTGAGGAGCCGTTTCCGCGGAGAGCTGACGCCCGAAATAGCGGTCGATCCGTTCGCGGACGCCGCCGGACGTCTCGTTCTCATACCAGCCGCGGGCGGTGTTGTTGTCGTGGGTGCCGATATAGTAGACGCAGTTCTCCCCGGCATTGTGGGGGATGTAGGGATTGGTGCGGATGTCGTCCCCGAAGGAGAAGAGCAGCACCTTCATGCCGGGAAGGCCGTACGCACGGATCACTTCCCGCA
>CAYNWJ010000057.1:0-14624 GCA_964400815.1 uncultured bacterium | reverse complement strand
ACCGCGATAACCGCATCCGTCCCAGCGAACGCTACCATGTCTATGCCATGGAGGAACTTGCCGACTACAAGTGGGTCAACGGCCACTGGGTCGAGCGCGAGAAGGGCATCAAGTTCCGGGAGCAGGAGCTTCTGGAGGACGATTACGGTCAGGTGAATGTCAAAAACATCCGCCTCCGGCTCACCCTGGACGACGACTATTCGCGCTATTCCTTCGGAGCGGTTGACGGCCCGCCGGTCTCCGGTTCCATCGACGGTCCGGTGGCGCTGGAGCAGGTGGGCCCCACGTACAAATGGGACGACTATCACAAGCAGATGCCCTATCCCGTCACCCCCTTCCGCGCCACGGTGCTGCACGGGAAGCACCGCACTGCCGGTGAAATGGAAAAGGCGGCAGGCTGGGTGGTGATGGACGGCGGCGCGGGCAGCATCTTCGCGGGCAGCAAGTATTTCTGGCAATACCACCCCAAGGTGATCGCCCTGAACGCCAATGAACTCGAGTTCCACGTCTGGAGCGACCTGGAGGACATCCCCGACCCCGAGATCGGCTTCGCCAAGACCCACGAGTTCTCCCTTCGTTTCGGCCAGGCCGGAACTTCGTACGACACCGAATCTTCCATGGCGGCGCTCAACAGTCCGCTCATGGCGGTGGCGACGCCCGAATACTACATGGGAACCGGCGTGTTCGGCACATACAAGGCGGCGAACCACGACATGTGGAGCGATTTCGAGGCATATGCCCTGAAATCATGCGAAAACTCCGAAGAAAACCGCGCGCGCAGCCACGTCTACGGCGTCCGGAATTACGGCGACTGGCCGGGTGTCAGGTATGTCCCCATCTACTACAACCAGGAATACGACATCCTCCTTGGCGCCACGCTTCAGTTCGCGCGCACCGGCAAACGGGTGTATTTCGACGACGCCGACATTCTCGCCTGGCATTTCATGGATGTGGATGTCCTCCACGCATCCAACAGCCCCCTGAACGAAGGCGCCCAGCACATGCACTTCACCGACCACGCCAAGGGCGAGACCCACGCCGGACACTGCACGGTGGAGGGCCTGTGGTACTACTACATGCTCACCGGGGAACCCCGCGCGAAGGATGTGGCCGTGGGCATCGCCGATTTCTTCGCGAAGATCGCCGCATGGAAGGATTTCCTCGATTTCCGCGACGACGAGGAACGCACCATAGGCTGGGCGCTCAAGGCCCTTGTGCCGAGCTACCGCGCCACCCTGAACCCGCGTTACAAACTCGCCGCCCAGATGATCGTGGAACAGGCCCTCGCCGGACAGGACCCGGACACCGGCAACTGGGACCACCCCCTCTACCCCAACGAGGACAAGCACCGACCCGTCTGTGTGGGCGGAAAGCCCTGGATGGTGGGCATCATCCTCCAGGGCATGAAGCACTACCACCTCGAGTTCCAGGACCCACGGGTCGCCGAGCTGATCTGCAAGGCCGCCGACTGGATGATCTGGTCCGAATTCCGCTACATGACCTGCCGCGACCGCGATCCGGGCCGGCCCTCGTCGAGCCACTTCGACGGCCTGACCTATGCCTGGGAACTCTCCGGCGAACGCTACTATCTCGACACCGCCCTCGAGGGATTCCATGCCTCGCTCGAATCGTGGAAACCGGAACGGGCGCGCTCCTCGACCCTGCGCGGGCCCGACATCGAGGGCATGGCCAACATCATGCGCATCATCGAGGAGGAAGGCTCGAAGGTCTGGAAGGACGGCGCGCCGGTCTTTGACGACGACACCGAAGAGGCGGTCCGGGAAATCCGCGCGGACCCGAAGTTCATCGCGAAGCCGGTGAAGCGGTATTGAGAATACTGAGATGATGGCCGGTGTGTTCGGCATCCCCGGCCAAGCAGTATTACATGCGGAGGTAAATGAGGATGTTCAGCTTTATCCACGCGGCGGACATACATCTCGACAGCCCCCTGCGGGGTCTGAGCCGGTACGAGGGCGCACCCGTGGAGGAAATACGCGGCGCCACCCGCCGCGCCCTGAAGAACCTGGTGTCCCTGGCCATCGAATCCGAGGTCGACTTCGTGCTCATCTCCGGCGACCTCTACGACGGCGACTGGAAGGATCACAACACCGGCCTCTTTTTCGCCACAAGCATGTCGGATCTCCGCTGCGCCGATATCGACGTTTTCGTGATTGCAGGCAACCATGACGCCGCGAGTGTCATCACCCGCACCCTGCGCATGCCCGAAAACGTTCGTTTCCTGTCCACGAAACACGCCGAAACAATTCCACTCGAAACAGTCGGCGCCGCCATACACGGCCGCGGTTTCCCAACAAGGACGGTCGACGAAAACCTGGCCGCGGACTATCCGCCGGGAATCCCGGACATGTTCAACATCGGCATGCTGCACACGAGCCTGACCGGGCGCGAAGGCCATGACGCCTATGCCCCATGCACCGTGGACGACCTCCTGGGCCGGGGTTACGATTACTGGGCCTTGGGACACGTGCACGTACGTGAGCGGATCGACGCGGACATCCCCGTATGGTTTCCAGGCAACATCCAGGGGCGTCATATACGGGAAACAGGCCCGAAAGGGTGTCTCCTGGTCACAGTAACCGATACCGGAGAAGCGGACGCAGCCTTTCGGGAACTCGATACGGTGCGGTGGAGCGAGGTGGACGTCGATATCGCGGATGCCCGTAACGAAACCGACTGTCTCGATCTTTTCCGCGATGAGACGGCTGCGGTTCTCGATGACGCGGATGGCCGGCTGGCGGCTCTCCGCGTCCGGTTTCACGGGGAAAGCACGGCCCACGAACGCCTGGCCGCCGGTCCCGACACCTTCCGCAGTTCGGTCAGATCGACTGCGGTCGATTTATGGCGCGACCGCGTCTGGATCGAAAAAGTGGAGATTGCTGGTTCCCCGCCCTCGGCCCCGCTTTCAGCCGACATGCGTGACGGTCCGCTCGGCGAATTGAACCGGGTCATCGACGCCGCCGAAAGGGACGAAGCCATACTCAGGGAATTCGGCGCCGCCCTGACCCCCCTCATCGCGAAACTTCCACCCGAACTGCGTGAAGGCGGTGGATCGCTCCGCCTCGAAGAGCCGGGGAAACTCAGGGAGATACTGAAACAGGTCCGTCCCCTGCTCATGGCCAGACTGCGGGGCGCGGGAGGCGGCTCATGAGAATAGAGAAAATATATCTGGATGCTTTCGGCCCCTTCACCGATGTTGTCCTCGACCTGTCGGACGGTGCGGAGGGACTCCACATGGTCTACGGTCCGAACGAGGCGGGCAAGAGTTCAGCTCTCAGGGCGATAATCCAGATGTTCTACGGCATACCGGTCAGGTCGGATGACGCCTTCATTCACCCCTATGGCAACATGGCTGTGGGTGCGTCGATCAGCGCCGACGGCGAAGTGCTGGATTTTGTGCGCATAAAGAGAAACAAGGGGTCCCTCCGGAGGCGCGCTGAAGACGGCGTTCTGGATGACACCGCACTCGATCCGTTCCTGGGCGGCATGGACGAGGAAACCTTCACCACGATCTTCGGGCTGGGTCACGAGCACCTCGTCAGGGGAGGTCATATGATCCTCGAAGGCAAGGGTAATGTCGGCGAGGCTCTGTTCGCGGCCTCATCGGGCCTTGCCGACCTCAGGGATATCATGACCGACCTCGAAAACGAAAGCAGCGACCTGTTCAAACCGAACGCCCAGAAACCGGTCATCAACAACGCCCTGTCCAGTCTGAAAGACATCCGGCGGAACGTCAGATCGAAACTCCTCCGCCCCGAGGAATGGGATAAAGTCTATCGGGACAGACAAAGGGCCGAGGGAAGAAAGAAAGAGCTGAGCCGTGATATTGCGGAACGGACGGCCGAAAGCGCGCGTCTCAGGCGAATGCGCGAGGCGGCGCCCCTTGTGGTTGAATACTCCGGAGTTCAAGAACAGCTGCAAGAAGTCTCGGACGTTCCCCTGCTCCCCGGGGATTTCGGTGAGCGTTTCAAAACGGCGCTGGACGCGAGAATCCATATCGAAAACAGGATTCAGGAAGCCTCTTCGGAACTGGATCGGAAGAAGAAAGAGCTGGAGAACACCGAGGTGAACGAGGCTGTTCTCGAGCAGGAAGACGAAATCGAGGCCCTGAACGAGCTGTATGCGACGAATAAAAAAGCGCTGGAAGACCGCAGAGTGCTCGAATCCGAACTGGCGGGCATGAAACGGGAGGCGGAACACAAGCTCTCTCTCTTCCGCGAGGACATGGAGCTTGGTGAGGTGGGATCTTTACGGATCAAGCCGCCGATTCGCAGACGGATCACGGAACTGAGCCAGGAATGGAAAACCGTTCAGAGAAGATGTGAAGATTCGGAAACGGCGATCGAGGAACTCAGGATCGAAAGAAAGGGCATGGCTTCCTCGCTGGAAGAGTATCGGGCGGTCCCCTCCCCGGAAGAACTTTCGCGGACGATACGGCGTATCAGAAAAGCGGGCGACATCGAGGAGCTCCTCCGGGACAGGCGTGAAAATAAGACGGTCATGGAAAACCAACTGACAGCCGGTGTCTCCCGTCTCGAACGGTGGGATGGAACACTTGACGAATTGGAAACGCTTGCGATTCCCTCACCGGAGACGATCGGACGTTTTATTTCCGATTTCGACACCGTGGACAGCAGGCGCGAATCGCTCGCCGAAAGGCTGGAGGAAACACGAAAAAATATCGAAGCAAACGAAGAAGAGATAACCGTATCCAGAAACGGCCAGGAGGTTCCGACGGAGGAACTGCTCGGGAAATACCGGAAAGCCAGGAATATCTGCTGGAAACACGTCCGCGAAGACTGGGAGGGGGGAGCACCTCCCGGCGATATTGAGCAGGAGAAAAGGGACGATATCCTGTCGGGCCTGGATTTCGAGGGCGGAGACCTGGATAATCTTGCCGACCTCTATGAGTCGATCACCGGGAAATCAGATGATGTTTCGGACCGTCTGCGCGCCGAGGCGGACCGTGTGGCGAAGCTCGCGCGACTTGAAGCTGACAGACAGCTTCTCCAGACGAGGGAAAAGGAACTGCGCTCCAATCTGGATGACATCGACGCCGATCGCACTCATCTCCGGGATTCGTGGAAGAAGCTGTGGAATCCACTGCACATCGATCCGCTTCCGCCGCGGGAGATGGAATCATGGGCGCGGCGGGTCGGCGAGCTTGTAAAATCGATCGTTGAATACCGTCGAACGATCGCGGAAAGGGAACGCATCGCCGGAGACATCGAGCGCTTTCGTGATGAATTGAACGTGGCGCTCCAATCGGTCGGTGAACCGCCTGCTGGAAGCGACGAAACGCTTGCCGCCGCTCTCGACAGGGGAGAAGAGACGGTTGCCGGACTGAATGCCTCCATCCAGAAACGCGCACGACTGGCGGATGACCTTGAGGATATGGAGGAAAAGCGTATCCCCGGCGCCGAAGAAGAGGTGCGACGCGGACGGCAAGCACTTGCTGCATGGGAAGAGGCATGGGCGGAGACGATGAAAAAACTGGGTGAACCCGCGGCGCTCACACCGACGGAAGCGATCGCCAGGATCGAGCAGATCGACGAACTGGTCCAACTGCATGACCGGATCGACGACCGGATGAACCGCATATCGCAGATAGAGAACTATGACGGTTCATTCCGGCGGAAGACGTCCGAGCTGGCCGTAGTGGTCGGGGTTGATACGGCCGGTCTTTCCGCCGAACATGCGAGCCAGAAACTGTACGCTGAACTGAAACGGAACAGAACGGATGAATCGCTCAGAAATTCTCTGAGCAAACAGGTCGCTGACATTCGCAAACGGCTGAATGAAGCGGAGACGGAACTTGAATCGACGAACAGGCGGCTTGATGAACTCTGCCGCGAGGCGAGCGTCACGGATACGGACGAACTTTCCGGGGTCTGGGAACGCTCGAGCCGCCGCCGTGCATACGAAGACAAGCTCGGCCATCTGCGTGAGCGGTTGGTGGAGCTTTCCGCCGGTCAGTCCCTCGATGAGTTCATGCGCGAAGTTGCAGACAGGAATGTTACGGATCTCGAAACGGAAATCTCCCGTCTCGATGGCGAATTGGGAGACTTTTCCCGGGAAAAAGACGAGATTCTCGTGCGGATCGGCGAACTCAAAAAAGAACTCGACCGCATGGACGGAAGCGACGAAGCGACCCATCTCGAGGAGGACTTGCAAACGGTTCTTGCCGGTGTCGCCGAGCACGCGGAACGGTATGCACGCCTGAAGATCGCCGAAGCTGTTCTCTCCCGCGCCGTCGAACAGTACCGTGAAAAGAACCAGGGCCCCATGCTCAACAGGGCCGGTGCGATTTTTTCGCGACTTACCCTGCAGTCGTTCGAGAGGCTGACGACCGATTTCGACGGAGGGGACGAAGCGGTTCTCATGGGGGTGCGGCCCGATGGCGGGGGCAGACTCCCTGTGAGCGGCATGAGCGAGGGCACGGCGGACCAGCTCTATCTTTCTCTTCGGCTGGCGGGCCTCGAACGATATTTCGAAAACCATTCGCCGGTTCCCTGCATCTTCGATGATATACTCGTGAACTTCGACAATGAACGCGCGGCGGCTACACTCGCCATACTTGCCGAACTGTCGGCAAAAACGCAGATCGTCTTCTTCACGCACCACCGTCACATCGTCGATATTGCGGGGAAAACCATCGACGGCGACATCCTTTTCACCCACGAACTGTGAGGTGCAACATGACCACATACACCGACACCGTCCTCATGGGCATCGACCTGGGCGCCACGGGCATCAAGGCGGGTGTCTTCGCGCTCGACGGCCGTCTGACAGCCTCGGCCTCTCGGCGGAACGGCCCCGTTCAGCAGCCAGAGGGCAGGGAAGGCTGGCTCACCTGGGACCATGACGACATCTGGAACAAGGTCTGCGAATGCACCCGGGAGGTGATCGGCAGTCTCGCCTCGCCGGAACAGGTGAAGGGGGTGTCGGTGTCTGGATTCGGGGTGGACGGAGCGCCGGTGGACGAGAAGGGGGAACTGCTCTATCCCCTTTCGAGCTGGCACGACACCCGCAACCTCGAGGAAACCGCCTGGCTCCTCGAACAGATTCCGCCCTATGAGCTGTATGGCATCACCGGCTTTCACAACTACACCATGCAGACGGTGAACCGTCTCCGCTGGCTGGCGGTGCACGCTCCCGAGGCGCTCAACCGCGCCCACCGCTATCTCATGACCCAGGACTTCCTGGTGAACCGTCTCTCGGGGGAATTCACCACTGAGATCACCATGGCCTCCACCACCACGCTCCTCGACATCGGGGCGGGCGAGTGGAGCGAACGGATATTCGAGACCATCGGGGTGGACCCCGGCATCTTCCCTGACATCTCCCGGTCAGGGGCGAAGATCGGCGGGGTGACCGCGGAGGCGGCCGAACAGACCGGCATCCCGCGGGGAACCACCGTGGCGACCGGAGGGCACGACTGCGAGATCGGGGCCCTCGGCGCGGGAGTGACCGACCCCGAAACATTCGTGGACATCACCGGCACCTGGGAAATGATCATCGCCAACCTGCCGTCATTCACACCGGACCGCGAGCTGTTCGAGGCGGGCATCGACTGGGAGCGTCACTGCCTTCCCGGCCGCTTCCTGTGCCAGAGCCTCATGATCGCCGGCGGCGTGGTGGAATGGATGGGGAAACGCTTCTTCACCGATGTCCCGGCGGACGCTCTCTACGCCGCCATGATCGGGGAAGCGGAAGCGTATGGCCCCGGCGCGGGCGGGGTCGCGGTGCTGCCGTCCTTCATCCGGGGCGCAGGACCCTTCCAGTCCTTCGATTCCCTTGGAACCATCGCCGGTCTCACAACCACGACCACACGCGGGCAGATCATACGGGCCGTCTTCGAAGCCTCATGCTACCAGCTGGCACGCCAGATCGGGGTCATCGAGCGCAGCACCGGCGCTTCATGCAGGCGTCTGCGCACGCTGGGCGGGGTGCAGAAGAACGAATTCTGGCTCCAGATGAAAGCCGACGTGACCGGCCTTCCGGTCGAGGTGACCGAAAATCCCGAGGTGACGCTTCTGGGTGCGGCGATCCTTGCCGGCATCGGTGCGGGGATCTACCGCGACGCCGCCGACGCCCTCTCGGGAATGGACTTCCCCATGACAGCCTACGAGCCGGACGGGGAGCGTCATGAGGCCTACCGCGACTGGTATGACCGTGTGTTCTCGAAGATCGCCCCCTCCCTCGCGCCGGTGTACGGGGAGATGTAGGCGGCAGCCGGGGACAGCTGGTCGTTTTCGGGGATTTTTCGGTTCTCTCCGGCAGCCCGCATGTGTTATATTACTATACTGTGCATCCAACATTCACATAATCTCGATCGAACCGTAAACGCCCCACGCCATAAAGGATGAATCATGGCTTCGAAAGAATTTCCCATCGTTCCCAAGCCCGTGGAACGCATCAAGACCAATCACCGCATCATCGAAACCGACACCCTCCCCGTGGATGAATCCGTTCCCGTCCTCACCATGCTCCGCGAGAACGAACCCCTCTCCATGCGCGGTCAGCCGCCCGTGGTGTGGGACCGCGGCGAGGGGTTCCACGTGTATGACGCCTATGGCAACATGTGGCTGGACTGGTCCAGCGGCGTGCTGGTCACCAACGCGGGCCACGGCAGGCGCGAGGTGCGCGACGCCATCCTCGACGTGATCCAGCGCGGCCTCCTTCACAACTACTGCTTCCCCTCGGAACCCCGCGCGAAGCTGGCGAAGAAACTCGTGGAGATCGCCCCGAATGAGTTCACCCGCGCCTTCATCCTCACCACCGGCTCCGAGACCACCGAATGCGCCATCAAGCTCGCCCGCACCTGGGGCATGATGAAGGGCGGAAAGGAGAAAAAGGTCTTCGTCACCTTCGAGGAGGCCTTCCACGGCCGCACGATGGGCTCCCAGCTGGCCGGCGGCATCCCCGCGCTCAAGGAATGGATGGGCGATCTCGATCCCGCCTTCGTGCAGGTTCCCTTCCCCGGCTCGAACATCGTCTCCGACAAGAGCTTCGATCTTTTCGAGCGCACCCTCGCCGACAAGGGCGTCAATCCTGAGAACGTGTGCGGCGTGATGAGCGAGACCTACCAGGGCGGCAACTGCGGCTTCATGCCCGATGACTATGCGAAGGCACTGCGCGCATGGTGCGACAAGAACGACGCTGTCATGATCTTCGACGAGGTCCAGGCGGGTTTCGGCAGAACGGGCAGAATGTGGGGATTCGAGCATCACGACGTGACGCCGGACCTCATGTGCCTCGGCAAGGGCATATCCTCGAGCCTTCCCATTTCCGCCGTCGTCGGCAGGGAAGACATCATGAACCAGTACGGTCCCGGGTCCATGACCTCCACACACACCGGCCATCCCCTCGGCTCCGTGGCGGCCCTCGCCTCCATCGACCTCATCGAGAAGGAGGGCATGGTGGAGAACGCCCGTCTCATGGGCGAACATCTCGGGAAGAAACTTGAGGACATCCGGGCGCGTCACGCCGGCATATTCGACCTCCAGGGACGCGGCCTCGTCTTCGCCCTCATGGCCCTGAAGGACCGTGACACCATGGAGCCGGACGCCGACCTGGCCTTCGACATCATCCTCCGCTGCTTCGAGAAGGGGCTTCTCATGTTCGCTCCGGTCGGACGCGGCGGCGGCACGGTCAAGATATCGCCCCCGCTCATGATCACCGAAGACGCCATCGACGAGGGCTTCGAGGTCCTCTCCGAGGCGATCGATCACTGCGTGGCCGGACGCCGCTGATCGAAACCACACAGGCAGCAACAAAAAGGGGAGGCCCGGAGGCTTCCCCTTTTTCGTTTCAAAAAAATGCATGCCGTATCAGCTATTCTTTATCGATACGGAGGCCCTTTGCTCACGCCCCGTAATCGTACGGCTCGTCGCACATGTGATAGACGTCCTCCTCCCCGCCGCCGTAATCCCTGCGGAGATAGTAGGACAGGAGCGGCGTACGTTCGAATGAATCGAGCGTGGACGCCACCGCCTTTCCGCCCTCCCAGCGGTAGAGGGGGATCGACCGGGGATCGAGATACCGGGACATGCCCCGCTCGATGGCGAGGTGGAACAGACCGAAGTTCCCCGGCTCGTGACCGCCCAGCCAGTGACCGATGATGTCCACGTGGAAGGGGTTCATGCCGAAGAGAATGAAATTGGTCATGTAGTCCTTCGTGCGGCCGCGTGTCCGGCTGCCACGGTCGTAGGGAGGATGGGGTCCCACGATGTGGCTGCCGTCGCGCCCGTAGATGGCCTCGACCACGCAGAGCCCCGCCTTGCATACGCTTACGTTGTCGAGGGTCCGGGTGGCCCAGGTCTCCATGCCGATGCCGCAGTCGAATCCGCGGTCGCCGGGCTTGTCCCAGCGCGGGATGCCGTCGGCCACGTGACGCTTCCAGTTCTCCTCGACCACCTTCTCGTAATCGCGATGCAGGGTGTCGCGGTCGCAGCGCCCGACCGGCCCGCGAAGACCTCCGCAGAAGCCCTGGTACGGGTGGGCGATGGTGCCCTGCACGTTCTTGGCGCAGAGTGTGAGGCCCATGGCGTGGGACTTGAACTTGGCCACATTGAGCAGGAAGGTGTCCTTCTCGTTATAGGGCCGCATGCAGGGAATGCGCTTGTGGATGATGCCGTCCGGAACATCCGCCCAGTGGATATCGTCCTTGTCGGTGTCGCGGGCGGTCTCGTGGATGTTCACGCCGGTGCGCTTGGCCATGGCCAGGTAGCCGGACTCCTCGAGCACGTTGAAACGGCAGCTGGCGTCACGCAAGTGGAAGCGGTCGGCGGCGACGCCCAGGCCCTTCATGCCCTCTATGAGCCCCTCCACGAACTGGGGGTCCGTATGGGCGCCCATGAGATAGCCCTCGGGATAGGGGTCTTTCGCCCTGCCGAGGATGGTGTTTGTCTTGAGGGCGATGCGTCTGTCGATGGGCACGCCGGAGTCGGCGGACACGAACGCTGCCTGTGCGAAATCGAGCCCGGCCCGGACCTTGGCCTCATTGTCGAACTTGTCCCGCGCATCCGTGCGCATGATAAACACGGCGTCCGGTGAGCCCGTGATGACGGGGTTGACATCGAAACAGCTGGCGGCGGCCCCGGAGGTTCCGGCGGCGGCTGCGGTTGCGAGCCCTCCGGCCGTGGAGGCCATAAATTCCCTTCTCGACAGCATGATGTGGTCTCACGTGGTGTATGGTGGATGAAAAGTACGATTCACGAACAGGAACGCCCCACTTAAATGACTCCCGAACGGCGAAAAGGTTTACCGGAAATAACATCCGGCCCCTCATATGTTGAATTTGCCAATATATGCAATTCGGCGCGCCCGTAAAAGAAATAATTCTCAGGCGTAATCCCGGTTTTTCAATCACACACAGTGCGGGAGTTTATAACACGGGAAGAAACCTTCGAAAATCCAAAACCCAGCCCCTGTTCCTGAGGGAGGACGCCCGGACTTCCGGAGTTTGGGTTATCTCGCAAGAAGCCGGAGGGGTCTGCATTTCCCCCTCTTTCGCGGCGGGAGAGGGGGACGTCACGCCAGTGACAGGGGGTGAGTGTCGTCTCCCTGATAAAATTCCCCCTCGTTGAATGCACGGGCGGGAACATTCACCTGAATATGACATAAAACCCGGCCGCGACGAGCACGACCGCACCGCCAAGCACCGTCACCAGCGGCGGCCGACGGACATCGAGACCGTCGCGGATGGGAAGCTTCACCGGTTCCGAAAGTGGCCTGGCCGCGGTTATGACGGTCATGGCCGCGATCACAACACCGAAGGTGATGGCCATCTTGTTCAGGAAGGCGATGGACGAGAACCGGTCCAGATGCAGGATGCCATAGACCGGCACATTGAGCAGGAGCGCAGTCATCCCGGCAGCGTTGGGCGCCCGGCGCACGAACAGTCCGAAGACGAAGGCCGCGAGTATTCCCGGGGAAATGTATCCCTGGAAATCCTGAATGTAGTGGAACACGCCCCGGAAACGCGGATCGGCGAGCCGGGGAGCGATCAGACAGCCGATGACCACGAACACGACCGTCGAGATCCGCCCCAGAAGGATCAGCCCACGCTGTGAGATATCCGGGTTCAGATGACGGCGGTACAGGTCCATGGTGAAGATGGTGGAGGCGGAATTGAGCATCGATGCGAGGGAGCTGATGACCGCGCCCGCAAGCGCGGCGAACACGAATCCCCTGAGGCCCGCCGGGACAAGATTGCGGATGAGCAGGGGGAACGCCGCGTCCGGAGAAGCCGACACCTCGCCCCGGTAGAGATGAAAGGCGATGATGCCCGGCACCACCACCACGAGCGGGAGGATGAGCTGCATGGAGGCCGCGAGCAGGACGCCGAGCTGACCGTCCCTGACGGTCCGCGCCGCCAGACCGCGCTGGGCGATGTACTGGTTCAGGCCCCAGTAGTAGAAATTGGGGATCCAGAGGCCCACCACGAGGGCTGTCCAGGGAAGCTCCGGATGGTCGGCGGGCAGGAACATGTGCCATTTGGCGGTGTGCTCACGGTAGAGCGCGAGAGGATCATCCAGCGCCCGGAGGCCGATGAACGCCACGGCGAGACCTCCGATGATCAGGCCCGCGCCCTGGAAGAGATCGGCCCATGCCACCGCCTTCAGCCCTCCCCACGCGGTATAGAGGGCGGCGATGGCCCCGGTCAGCCACACGGCGGCCGCCAGATCGATGTCGAAGATGGTATGAATGGTGAGCCCGCCGGAATAGAGCACGGCGGAGATGGTCACCGCGATGTAGATGACCATGGTATAGAAGGCCATGATCGCCCGCGCCGCCGGACTGTAGCGGTATTCGAGAAATTCGGGGATGGTGAATATGCCGCTTTCCAGGAAGCGGGGCAGGATGAACAGCGCCACGAAAACGAGAGTGATGGCGGCCATCCAGTTGTAGCTGGCCACGGCGAGACCCACACTGCCCGCCGCGCTGCCGTTCATGCCCACGAACTGTTCAGTCGAAATATTCGCGGCGATGAGCGAAAAGCCGATCAGCCA
Source organism: uncultured bacterium (assembly GCA_964400815.1). GTDB lineage: Bacteria > Latescibacterota > Latescibacteria > Latescibacterales > Latescibacteraceae. The sequence goes on along the minus strand of CAYNWJ010000057.1, from coordinate 1,590 downwards.
CCATGTCAGTCCCCGGCTCGCGAGAAAATAATCCTCACCGGTCTCCTCACGCCGGCTCTTGATCATGCTGAACACGACGACGAAGCCGATGAATCCCGCGAACACGAAGATGTCGAGCCAGTTGAGCGCCATGATCCCCCGCCTGTTCTCCTGCAAGATGCGGCATCGATGAAGACGAAAGATACGGCGCGGGGGACGGCTGAAGCAACACGATGTTATTGATGGCAGTCCCCCGTTTTATGGCACACACCTGTATTTCATCGCTTTTCATTTTCTGAACCGTGATTTACATGATTACTGGATGAACCGCGATTACAATCCTGTCAATCCTTTAATCCCATACATCATGGTTCAAACGGTGCACGGTCATCGGTTACAGGCGCTTACAACAATTTTTCAAAGAAGCCTTTTCTGTTTGAACATGGGATCTAACATACTGACATATTATATCTTATGTGTTCTATCCTATCTTATTTCGGGGGATTGCCACAATGTTATTGATGGCAATCACACACAGAAAAGGCGGCCCGAACGAAACCGGACCGCCCACTGCAGGAAACATCCGCATGCGGATCGGAAATGACGCGATCATGGACGAAACGGTCGAAGGCCGCATGACGATCCGTATTTCGGACGCAGCATGGACTTGATTGGGATGTGTCCGACGACCGAAACCCATCCGCGGATTTCAATGCATCCGCATGAACATCGATTAGTGTTCTTCGGGAGCGATTACCCCCATCGATTTCAGTGTTAGCCAATAGCATGCCAATCAAGGCATTATCGGCGTAATACATTGTCCTACACAGAGATACATGCGATATACACAGGACGCGTCATTTGATGTATGGACCGGTTTTCGACAAAAACGCACGACAATCTGTCACATCGGTCGCCGCGGTGTCCCGTCAGCCGTCCCAGAGCGGGGACATGGACCGCAGGCGCTCGACGGCGGGCGGCAGCTCGGCGAGCACCGTATCCACCTCGTCATCGGTGTTCCCGAAGCCGAGCGTGAAGAGAATGGACGCGTTTGCCAGCGCCGGGTCCACACCGATCGCCGAGAGGACATGGGAGCTCTTGAGCGCCTTGTCCGCGCAGGACGAGCCGGAGGACGCCATGATCCCTTTCTTTGAGAGGCTGAACAGCATGGACTCGCCCTCGATCGCCTCGATGCTCGCGTGAACATTGCCGGGAAGGCGGCGGTCGCGGTCCCCGTTTATGTACAGTTTCGGGATACGCTCCTCGAGGCCGTTCATGAGCCGGTCCCTGAGCGCCGCGGTCTTCTCCGCCCGTTCCTCCATGCCGCGCACGGCGATCTCCGCGGCCGCACCGAGGCCGACGATGGCCGGCACATTCTCGGTGCCCGCACGCCGTCCCCGCTCCTGTATGCCGCCGTGCACCAAGGGAAACACCCGGACCCCTTTCCTGACATACAGCGCAGCCGCTCCCTTCGGTCCGTAAAAGGCGTTCCCGGCGAGGGTCAGCATGTCGATACCAAGCGCCTTCACATCCACGGGGATGGTCCCGGCGGTCTGGATGGCGTCGGTGTGGAACGGAACACCGGCCTCCCCCGCCACGGCGGCAATATCC
>CAYNWJ010000056.1:0-14628 GCA_964400815.1 uncultured bacterium | reverse complement strand
ACCGAAGCCCATGTAGTTCGACTGGATGAACGACACCATCATGCCGTCGGCATCCGCCGCCGTGAGATAGACGGTGCCTCCGCGCGGCGGCCTGCCGTAAACGGGGTCCTTGGCGCGCGCCGGATCGATGAGCTGCGCCCGCTGCTCAAGATATCCGGGATCGAGCAGTGCGGATGGCCGCACATCCATGTGATCGGGATCGGCGATGTAGCGGTACCCGTCGGCGAAGGCGAGCTTCATGGCCTCGATCTGGAGATGCAGGCTGTCTGCGGAATCGACGGGATAATCGCGGACGTCCCAGTGCCTGAGAATGCCGAGCATGATCAGGGCTGCTATCCCCTGGCCGTTGGGAGGGATTTCGTGGATACGGTAGCCGTGATAATCCATGTGGATGGGCTCGACCCAGAGGGGTGTGTGCCCGGCCAGATCCTCTTCCGAAAACCACCCGCCGGTCGCCTTGGAATGGGCAACGATCTTTTCGGCGATATCGCCCCGGTAGAAGGCCTCGCCTTTCGTTGCGGCGATTCGGCAGAGGGTGCGGGCGTGATCGTTCAGGACGACACGTTCGCCGGCTTTCGGTATGTGGCCGCCGAAGGAGAAGGTGGTGAAGAAATCGGGATACTCCGCATACGTTTTCGCCGCCGTCTCCCAGAGGCCGGCGGTGATGGGCGAGAGTATAAAACCTTTGCCCGCATATTCGATCGTGGGCTCAAAGAGATCGGCGAAAGGAAGCCTGCCGAATCTTTCGGAGAGCGCCGCCCACGCGGAAACACAGCCCGGCGTGGTCACCGGCCCCCAGCCGAAGCGGGGCATCTCGTCCATGCCGTCGAACTCATCGGCCGGCAAATCCCGGGGGGATTTCCCGGAAGCGTTTATGCCGTGCAGCTTTTCCCCGTCCCAGAGTATGGAAAACGCGTCGCTTCCGATGCCGTTGCTCGTCGGCTCCACCACGGTGAGCGCGATGGCGGCGGCGATGGCGGCATCGACCGCGTTCCCGCCCCTGAGAAGCATTCTCAGGCCGGCCTGGGCCGCCAGAGGCTGTGATGTGGCCACGACATTCCTCGCCATGACCGGCATTCTCTGTGACGCGTATGGGAATTCATAGGAAAAGGTATTCATGCCATCGACTCCTCGCATAATGGATTATTTCCGAAAGTAAACACCACCCTGCCCGACTGAAAGGAGATGCCGGCCGTCAGAAGAACCTCAGCGGTTCGCCCTTGGTCATGTATACCCACACGCCCATTTCCGCCCGTGGAAGCGTGCGGTAGTCGGCGATCCTGCGCACGCGGTTGCCTTCGATCTCGTAGATAACGAGCTTCTCGATGTCATTGTCCCCGAGACCCCGCTCTTTGGCGATGCGCAAAAACGGCAGTTCGCGGGGATCGTGGCCCATGAGCCAGGCCGCCATGGCGTCGCAGGACACACGGTTCTTCGAGATGGTGACGAAGTTGTTGAGATGGAGCCTGTTCGCACCGTCGACCCCCACGATTCCCTCGACGATGTTCACAGCGGGGGTGATGCAGTCGTTGACATCCAGCATGCGCTGTCCCCACTGCTCGCCCCAGAACACCCGGTAATTGGGCGTGAAGCTCCCCTTCCTGAAGGCGTCCCAGCCGCCGGCGTTGTAATAGTCGCGCACATAGCCGCCTTCGTCCCAGTATTTGTAGTTCATGCGGGCATGACGGATATAGCCCTTCTCGATCTCCCGTCGATAGTCGGGATTGAATACGTCATCGACCGATCCCCGGTTGAGGGTCGAGGGCCAGCCGCCGCAGATGTGCATGTAGCCAACCGGCATGATACCCTGGAGGTTCTTGATGGAGAGGGTGGTGAAGCCGAGCTGGTGGATACGGTCTTTCGCGAGATTGATGAGAAAGGTGTCCTTCTTCTTCGTGAGGCTGAAGAACGGCACTTTCTTCATGACCACGCCGTCGGGATAATCGACCCAGGTCACCTCGGAACGCTCGTAGTCGTCCCAGGAGGCATATTTGCCCTCGGTGAAGCAGACGCCGGCGTCATCCATGAGCTCGCAGACGCCCGACTGGACGAAATGCTCGTGCCGCGCGGCGCCGTTTGCACCGACGACGATATTGGAGTTGCCGTTCTCCTTGAGACCGTCGATGACACCGGCGACGAACCACGGGTGCGTCGAGATGCCGTTGTTGACGCTTCTCGGGTCCTGGTTGAAACCGCCCACGAAGTTGGGCTTGATATAGGTCGCGCCGCCGGACTCGGCGCCTTTGCGGAAAATGCTGCCGGCGAGTTCATACCCGGCGTCCCGGAAGCGTTCGTTCTCCGGGGGGAACCTGCCGTCGGCGTCCCTTTGAGAGGAAACATTCGTCCTGATCACGAACACGGCGTTCGGATTGTCGAGGATCTCCTCGCGGAGAACGGGCATGGTATTGCCTTTTCTGTTGCGCTTTGCGAAATCGAGACCGTCGCGCACGAGCTTCATGCCCGGATCGCGGTACGCCCCCGCCCTCTCCACGTCGGCGGCCGCCGCCTGAATGCGGTCATTGAACACAGGCAGGGCCGAGAAAAAGGCGGCGCTCCCCTTGAGAAACCTTCGTCGTGTCGTCATGGTGGTTACCCCCAAACGTCGGATATCGTTTATCGTATATACATGATTCTCTTCGATGCTGCGGCGGTTCCGTCGATGCGCAGATTGCAGATATAAGGCCCGCTTGCTGTTTGAACGCCGTAACCGTCCCGTCCGTTCCATACACACACATGGCGTCCCCGTCCCGTCCATTCCCCTGCGAGCCGTCTGATGAGCTGACCGGTCATTGAATATATCGTAAGTTCCACATGGGCGGCTGAGGCGAGTTCATAACCGATCCTGACAGCCCCGTTGAAGGGGTTCGGCCAGGGATCGTCGAGACTGAACGCGGCGGGATCGTCGATTTCCTCAACGGATACCGGCCCGCCGTCCCACCCCGTCAGTCGCGCCCACAGCCACCATGCGGCATAGGCCTTTCGATTGGCGTTGAGTGGCTGGCTGTGGGCGGCGGAGCAGGCGTACCATTCCCCCGGATGGGCGGTCTGCCATTCGACAGCCCAGTTGCCGTCGCGGCTGCCGTCTCCGTCGGTATCATAATCACAGTTGTCGTTCGGCAGGCGAGCGCCGTACCAGACACCATCCGGGTCCCAGGATTCGATGTCGGCGAAGTCGTAGAGCACCTTATCATTGGCCCGGCAGTAGTCCCTGATCTGTTCGTTTCTGAGATGCAGGTTGCCCGAAAGCCCGCCGCCGTCAAGATGTCCGGTCATATACACGAAGGTGACACCGGGATAATCCTCCTCCAGACCGGACATGAGCGAAAGATAGGTCTCGATGTCGGACGCGTCAGCCGTACTCACCTGCCCGCACCAGGACCAGACGACGACATTTATTACGGGGTTGTCATCCAGGTAGGATCGCGTGGCCTTCTCCCATGACACGCGGTCGGGATTGCCCAGATCGCGGGCGCCCGTGAACGGGGTATCGCGAAGGTCGAGGACGCCCGCGCCGCCTCCCCTTCCGAAGGAGTAGAGCGGACCGGCGAAATCGACGAGACCGTCCATGCCCGTCACGATCTGGCTGCCGTGGGACGTGTGGCCGTATGCGATGTGAAGCTTCTCCACTGCGGTCCTGACCGCCGACTCGGGCACGAGTGATATGTCGGCGGCGGCGTGATCGGCGATGATCGGCCCGCCGGCGGCTGCGCAGGGAACCCCGGCAAACAGCATCAGCAGACACCTGGCCGCAATTGAAAGGAACATGAAACATCCTCCAATTTCATTACACTACACAGTATATCGAGAGACGTGTCAGTTTCGATTCATTTCGCTCGCGCACAATGGACAATATACGGCATGAAAACCGTGAAGGAAAGCCGACGCGGTTTTTTTACATCACCGGTGCGGAGAGCGGCAGCACCTGATCACCAGGATTCTCCCAGCATTGCGAGCGCAACGCCGGCGGCCCGTCCCGCCGCACCGGGTTCTCCGAGCTTTTCACGGGCCGCGCGAAGGGCAGCCACCGTTCTCCCGCGCAATGCCCGGTCGGTGAGATACGGCGCCACCGATTTCGCGATGTTCGCCGGGGTGACATCATCCTGCCAGAGCTCTGGAACGATACGTTCTCCGGCAACGATGTTGATGAGACCGATGTCCGGCAGATCGACCAGCCTGCGGCCGATTGCAAATGTGACCGGGGATGTTCTGTAAACAACCACCATGGGAGTGCCGGAAATACCGGATTCCAGCGTGGCGGTGCCCGATGTGACAGCCAGGGCGTCCGCATGGGCCATGATGTCATGGGAAGCGTTATCGAGCAGACACATTTCTTCAACCGCGCCGTGGGCCGCATACAGTTCATGGTCGATTTCGGGGGCGCACCCGACCACGGGAACGATGGAGCCGGCGATTTCCCCGATCACGCGCACACTTCCGGCCATCGCGGGGAGAATGCGTTCGATCTCCTGGGGCCGCGAACCGGGAAGATAACCGACGACCGGCACACCTTCCGCCGCTCCCACGCGTTCCCTGAATGCCCCGCGGTCCATGGAAGGCTTCACCTCGTCGATGAGCGGATGACCGACGAAATCCGCTTCGACGCCGTACTCACGGTAAAAGTCCCGTTCGAAATCGAAGAGCACCACCATGCGGTCCACATGTTTTTTGATGATTCCGACCCGGCTGGTGTGCCAGGCCCAGAGCTGGGGGCTGATATAGTACATGAGGGGGATGCCGCGTTTTTTTACCAGCGGGGCGAATCGAAGGTTGAAGCCGGGATAGTCGATGAGGATGACGAGGTCGGGTTCGTGGTCGTCGAGCCAGCTTTCGCAGTCCCGCATGGTGCGGCGGATGAACGGCAGATGGCGAAGGACCTCCAAAAACCCCATGAAATTCATGTCACGCACCCGGCGGATCGCCTCTATCCCCTGCTCCGCCATCCGCGGTCCGCCGATGCCGCCGAACACGATGTCCGGCCGGCGGGTTTTCATTTCTCTCATGAGCGCCGCGCCGTGCATGTCTCCCGAGGTTTCCCCGGCGATGATGAATACCCGCTTCATCCGATTTTCCGCATGGATTCCGCCATGCTTTCCATGACACGGTTTGCGATTTCGAGGGCGTGCAGACCATCGGAGCCCGTCACCTTCGGCTCCCCGCCATTCGCAACGGCCGCAAGAAAATCGCGCAGTTCCAGCTCGAGAGCGTTGCCGCCGTCGTTCCCGTGCCTCCGGTAGGAGATGCCGTCCATGAGCTGGGGCAGGGCGCCCGGCTCCGCCATCGGACGGGCATCGGGTTTGAGGGTGAAGACCTCGCTCTCTCCCTCGAGAAAATCCATGGAGACATAGGCGTTCCTGCGGAAGGTCCTGATCTTGCGCATCTTTTTCTGGGATATGCGGCTGGCGGTGAGATTGGCGACCCCGCCTCCCTCGAATTCGAGGCGGGCGTTCGCGATGTCGGCCTCGTCGGTGACCACAGAAACACCGACAGCATTGACAGCGGTCACCGGGCGTTTCACCATGTCGAGCACGATGTCTATGTCGTGGATCATCAGGTCCAGCACAACCGCCACATCGGTGCCGCGGGGGTTGAACACGGCCAGGCGGTGGGACTCGATGAAGACCGGCGATGCGGCGTCCTCCCCCACCGAACGGTAGGCCGGATTGAAACGCTCGATGTGCCCCACGGCGAGAACGAGGCCGCGTTCCCGGGCGGAGGCAACCATCGATTCCGCCTCGGCCACCGAGAGCGCGATGGGTTTTTCCACCAGGACGTGCCTTCCCGCCTCGAGACAGCGCCCCACAACCTCAGCATGTGCCGTGGTGGGAACGGCGACCGAAACGCAGTCCACACGGTCGAGCAGGTCATCCAGCGAAGAAAAGGGTGTGGTCCCGAACTCGTCCGCCGCCGCCTTCGCCACGGACTCGTCCGTATCGTGAATGCCCGCAAGATCGGTTTCTTCCATGCCGGACAGGAGACGGACGTGGTGACGGCCGTGAACGCCGATACCGACGACACCCGTACGGAGTTTCATCGGGATGTCCTTTCGTGTGGAGATGAGTGCAAGATGTTGTCTGCCGGGCGCTGGAAACGAAAGACATGAGAACAAATCAGACGATCACACCCCGCTCGCTGGAACGGATGAAATCCTTGAGATGCGCCACCTCGGGCCCCATGTCGCCCATAGTGTCCAGTTCCGCGAGTGCATCGCCGAGGTTCGATTGGGAACGGAACAGCACGCGATAGGCTTTTTTAAGATGATCCACCGCTTCCTGCGAGAATCCCCTGCGTTGGAGACCGATGATGTTGACGGTGACCGGTTTGAGCGGATCACCCGCCGCGGTCATGTATGGCGGGACATCCTTCGGGACCCGCCAGCCTCCGCCGATCATGGCGTGGCTGCCGATTCTGACGAACTGGTGAACCGGCACGAGACCGCCGACAATAACCCAGTCACCGAGCGTGACATGACCCGCGAGTGTGGCGGAATTGGCAAGTATGCAGTGATCCCCCACAAAGCAGTCGTGGGCAACGTGGCTGTATGACATGAGAAGGCAGTCGCTTCCCACGGTGGTTCTGCCGCGTGCGTGCGTTCCCCGGTTCAGGGTGGCGAACTCGCGTATCACCGTACGGTCGCCGATCTCGAGGGTGGTTTCCTCGCCGCCGAATTTCAGGTCCTGCGGGACCGTGCCGACCACGGCGTGGGGGAATATCTTCACATCGGTCCCCAGACGGACACCGTTTCCCACGAATGCATGGGCGCCGATGGAGACGCCTGGCGCCGCCGTGACATTTTCCTCGATTATGGCGCAGGGCCCGACGGTGACTCCGTCGGCGAGCCGCGCCCCTGGATCGATAATGGCCCTATCGTGAATGTCAGCTCCCATGTCACGCTTCCCCCCTGTCAACGATGGCGGCGCTCAGTTCGGCCTCCACCGCCACATCGTCGTTGACATACGCCTTTCCGGCCATGGTATAGTAATTCTGACGCTTGCGGACCACCTCCATCTCGATGCGGAGGGTGTCGCCGGGCTCCACCGGTTTTCTGAAACGGGCCTTGTTGATGGCGGTGAAAAAGATGAGCTTCTCCTCGGCCCGGGATTCGGCATTGAGCATGAGAATCCCGCCCACCTGGGCCATGGACTCTATCTGGAGAACGCCGGGCATGATGGGCCGCTCGGGGAAATGGCCGGGGAAGAACGGTTCGTTCGCCGTCACGTTCTTGATGCCCACCACCTTCTTGCCGGGGATGAGATCGATGATGCGGTCCACGAGAAGGAAGGGATAGCGGTGGGGCATGATCTTCTTGATGGCGTTCACATCGAGCAGGTAGCCGTCGGTCTTGCGGTCCTGGTATTTCATCTTGATGCGATGCTTCTCCCAGACGGAACGAATCTTGCGAACAAGCTCGATGTTCGCCTTGTGTCCCGAGCGGGCGGCCATGATGTGCCCCTTGACCGGGTGCCCGAGCAGATAGAGATCGCCGATGAGGTCGAGCGTCTTGTGACGGACGAATTCGTTCGGGAAACGGAGGGGTACGCCGTTCAGGATGCCATTGTCACCCTTCCATACCTTCATGTCGTTGTTGTCGTAGAGGCTCTTGAGATAGGCGACCTCATCCTCGTTCCAATCCTTGTCGATGACCACGATTGAATTCTCAGGCGTTCCCCCCTTGGCGAGTCCCGCCTCCATGAGCATCTCAACCTCGCTCAGGAAACAGAAGGTCCGCGAGGCGGCGTATTCACTCTCGAACTCGTCGATGGAATACATGGAGGTGTACTGGGTGCCGATGGCGGGATTACGGTAATCGATCATGAATGTGATGCGAAAGTCGTCCGATGGAAGCGCGAGGAGCTCAACACCCTCTCCCTTGACGGCATCATAGCCGATGATCTCCTCGAGGACGATATAGTCGCGGGGGGAATCCTGTTCCGCCAGCCCCGCCTCCTTGATCGCCTTCACGAATTCAAGGGAGGAACCGTCGCAGACCGGCGGCTCGATACCGCGGATATCGACATAGACATTGTCAACCTGGAGTCCGGCCAGAGACGCGAGAACGTGCTCGACAGTGTGTACCTTGACCTCCTTGACGCCGATCGTGGTGCCGCGGCTGAGGTCCTGAACGTATTCGATGGTGGCCGGAATCTCGGGAGCGCCGTCGAGATCGACACGCCTGAAGACCACGCCGGTGTTGATCGGCGCAGGGCGGAAGGTTATTTCACTGGAAGTGCCGGTATGCAGGCCGACACCCTTGACCGTGGCCTCCCCGGCGACAGTCGTCTGTTTTTCGAACATCAACACACTCCCTGGTTGCATGTTTAGTCGAATCAAATCATATGCGCAATCTCGTCGCAGGAACACGGACAAAGACTTTCAACGCCCGGGAAGCGTGTCATGCCTCATTCATCATTCCCACCGGCGAGACGCCGCTCAAGCTCTTGAATGCGCTTTTCCTGGCTGCGTATCATTTTCATCAATTCGGGCAGCTTCTTCATCGACGCCTCGAGCCGGAGCTGCTCGCCGTGTGAGCGCGCGGGAAAACCGGAAACGACGATGCCTCCCCCGATATCCTTGGTCACACCGGCGCGGCCGCCGACCATGACACCGTCCCCCACCTCGATATGACCGGCGAACCCCGCCTGTCCCCCGACATGAGCTCCGGCGCCGATGCTTGTGGAGCCGGAAACACCCACTTGGGACGCGAAGACGGAAGAGGCGCCCACCCGGACATTATGGGCGATCTGCACCAGGTTGTCCAGCTTGACGCCTTTTTCGATGACCGTCTCACCGAATACGGCGCGGTCGATGCAGGTGTTGGCCTGGACTTCCACGTCGTCCTCGATACGGACGATGCCGATCTGGGGAATTTTCATGAGCGCGCCTTCGTGGGGGGCGAAGCCGAAACCGTCGGAACCGATGACAGCACCCGATTGAATGATGACCCTGTCGCCGATGACACATCCGTCCATGACGGTCACATTGGGATAGAGAATGCACGCGGAGCCGATGGAGGAACCCCGCATCACGACCGTAGAGGGGCCGATGAGGGTATCCGCGCCGATCGTCACGTCCTCGCCGATGACGGCGCAGGGACCGACAGCGACGTTTTTCCCCAGACTGGCGGAGGGATGGATGGAGGCGGATTCGTGGACACCGTCGGCGATAGCGCGGGGATCACGGGTGTTGAATAGCTCGAGGACCATGAGAAAGGCCACATACGGGTCCCCGACCACGAGCGGCACGGCGGTATCCGGAAGCTCCGTTCCCTCCCCGACTATGACGGCTCCTGCGCCGGTGGATGAGAGAAAGCGGGTGTATTTCGGATTCGAGAGGAAGCTGATGTCTTCACTGGTGGCCCGTTCGAGGGAAGTGATGCCCCGAATCACTCTCGACGCTTCTCCCCGGGGAATAGAAGCGCCGATACGGACCGCGATGTCACCCAATAGAACGCTCAATTGCTCCCGCTTTCGCTTTTCAGTTCCTCGAGTATCTGTTCCGAGATGTCGTATTTCTCGTTCGCAAAGAGGATCGTATTGCCTTCCGGTCCGATGGTGGCATCGAAGATGAAGTCATATTCCTCCTCCTTCGCGATGCGCAGAAGCACTTCGTTGATACGGTCGATGATGGGCTGCATCAGTTCGGTCTGCTTCTTGACCATGAGGCCGGTATCGGGGTCCATGAGCGCTTCGTAGCGCTGCTCGAGTTCCTCTCCCTGCTTGGAAAGCTCCTCGAGCTTCTGCTGTTTCATCTCGGGGGTCATGAGCAGTTCCTTGGAGCGCGCGTCCTCGACCTTCTTGTCGAGCTCATCCTTCATCTTCTGCAGCTCGCCGAACTCGTTCTTCTGGTAGGAGTCGAGCTGTTTCTGGGCTTCCTTGTAGGGTTCGTACTGGCTGAAGATATAGTCGGAGCGGATATAGCCGATCTTCATCTGGGCGATCGCGTCGGCCGCCGAAAGAACAGAAACCGCTGCCGCGACCGTAATGAGGACAATGATTTTGTTCGTCCGTGACATGGAGGGAAGCTCCTTTCGGGTGTATTAATAATACATGTTGTTGAAATTGCCGAACTGGAAATGCGTACGCCAGCCGCCGATGTCTCTGGCGCCGTCGAGCTTGTCGAAACCATACCCGAAATCGAATCCCACGAGACCAAGCTGCGGGACATAGAGGCGAACGCCGACACCGGCGGATCGCTTGAGCTCGAAGGGGTTGGTCTCGGAAAGGTTTCTCCAGGCGTTTCCGACATCATAGAAAAGAATGCCGCTGACCATGTTGGCGATGATGGGTATCTGCAGCTCGAAATTATTGACGAACATCGTCTCGCCGCCGACCTCCTCGCCGCTGACACGGGGGCTGACCTCCCTGTTGGGATATCCGCGCACCATGCCGTCGAAGCTCGTTCCGCCGGGCATGAAACGCTCGGAATACGGCACCGAGACGCTTTCCTTGTAGCCCTTGAGATAGCCGAGGCGGGAGCGCGACACCAGCGAAATCTTCCAGAAGACCGGGAGATAGACCTCGTTGATGAGATAATACTTGTAATACGAAAGGTCACCCCCGAAGGGCCCGCCCGCCACCTCGACGGTCGCGAATGTCTTGGAGCCTTCGGATGCGAACTGCGGCAGGTCGGTCGAATCGCGGCTGAAGCTCAGGCTCAGGGATGATGTTTTTCCGGTTACCAGGTAATAGGTGTAGAAATACGACGGATTCGAATAGTCAACATCCTCCAGTCGGTAGGTGATATAGGCGCGCGAATAGTCCGGCCACTTGAGCTCGCGGCCGAGACGCACATACCCGCCCCGGCGCTTTTCCTGGTCGAAGGCGCTCGTGTAGTCGCTGCGGAGAATATTATACAGGCTGAACGAGAAGATCGTCCTGGTGTCGAAGAGCCAGGGCTCGGTGAAATATATCTGAAACGCCCGCCGCCTGGAACCCATGTCCCAGTTGAAATTGATCGACTGACCGCGGCCGAAGAGGTTCGAGTTCGAGAAGGCGAGGGTGCCCACCAGCCGGTCGCGTTCTGAATAGCCGGCGCCCACCTGCGCGATGCCCGTGGACTTCTCCTTGACCTTGAACTTGATATTGACCATGTCCTCTTCCTCGGCGTCCTCGTATTCGAAATTCACGCCGCTGGGATCGAAGTAGTTCAGGGCCATGATGTCGCGGTATGATCGTTCCAGCTTCTCGCGGTTGAAATCGTCGCCGGGGACCAGTTCGATCTCGCGGCGTATCACCTTTTCGTGGGTTTTTGTGTTCCCCTCGATGATAACCCGGGCGATCTTGGATTTGTTCCATTCGTCGATCTCGTAATGAATGTCCACCGTATCGCCGTGGGCATACTGAACCGGGTTGACCTGGGCCTGGAGGAAGCCGCGGTTGTTGTAGTCCTTCTGCATGTTGAAGGCGGCCATGTCCACCTGCATCTCGTTGAAGGTATCGCCGGGCTGGAACTCGATATGCTGCCGAAGCTCCTCCTCCCCGAATTCGGTCGTCCCGTTTATCGCCGATGAGCCGAAGTAGTATTTCTTCCCTTCGTTCACGAAGATCGTGAGATTGATCTTGTCGTTCTCCTCATCGAAATACACACTGTCACGGACCACCGCGGCGTCACGGTATCCCTGTGTCTTGTAGAATGTTACGATGGTCTTCTTGTCTTCCTCGAGGACATCCTCCTTGTATTCCCCGGAGCGGTACCAGCGATGCTCCTTGGTCTCCATCTTCTTCTTGATGTCACGGTCGGACAGGTTTTCGTTGCCCTCGATATTGATGGTCTTGATTTTTATTTTTTTGCCCTCGTTGACATTGATTGCGATGTCAACGAGTGTCGAGTCATCGGGCGCCGGGGTCATGCTGATGTCGACATTCGCTCTGAGAAATCCCTTTTCCTCGTACATTTCGAGGATCTGCTTTTGCATCTTCGCGATCTTGCGTTCGCCGATCTTCATGTGACGGCTGAGTTTGATGGTGTTGAGCGCATCCTCCTCCTTGACCTCATCGAAGCCCTCCGTGGTGATGTTGTTCACAGAAGGCAGAACGACAACCCGGATGATGACTTCGATGCCATTGCCTGTATCCTCCTTTTCGATGACCACATCGGAGAAGATGCCGAGATACCAGAGGCGCTTCACCGCTTCTGCGGCGCTGTCGCGAGAAAGCACCGAGCCTACGGTGAGACCGCACTGGTTTTCAACGAGGCGTTCGACGCCGGGAACGTTGCTTTCGACGGTGATCTCGCGGATGGTGTTGATCCGCTGGGCATGGGCGTCCATGGCGGTAATGGCGAACAGGAAAAAGAACGCAAGGCAGACAATCCGTTTGATGACGTATCCCTCCCCGGGAGTTTTTCGAAGTTCCAGAAAGCGGCGGAATAAAGCCGTTTTTTGTCTGACGCGCGGCCGACCGCAAAAGTTCATGATTTTTCTATAAATCCGCTCGATAATAACTATGTAATATATATCAACGCCATCCCGATGACAACGATAAAACACACGCGTAACAGCCGTTTTTACCGTCAGTCGAATTCGAAATCATGGCGTATTTCGATGCTTCTTTCGCTCTTGCTGATGATGTCGTCATAGTTGTAGTTGAACTGGAATCGCGTGTTGCCCTTGATGAGATACTGCAGGGCCACTTCGTGGAAGAATCCCCGTTCGTTCCTGCGGAGAAAATCCCGCCCGACACCGTACTGGCCCCGATACGACACGAACCAGTCGTCGAAGAGATATTCGCCGATCATGATACGGCTCCGGTCGAAGGGGAGATAATCGTTTTCGGGCGCGAACCGGTTGGTGTAGCCGAGCCGTGAACGGACGATATTCCCCAGAAAGGTGGGGGTGAACCGCACCACATCCAGCCTGGTGTAGCGTTTGACCGCATCCTCGAAGGGACGCATGAGTGGATCGAAATAGTAATTGTCCACACCGGCGGTGAACGCCCCCGTGGCGGCGTTCACCAGATTGTCCGGCGAAATGCCAAGCCGGGCGAGGATTTTCTCCTGGGTGTCATCGGCGGGATTGCTGCTGCGAAACTCGATCTGAAGCAGCCCGAGCGCACCGGCGTCGATGGTCCTGTTCGTATTGACCGCGAGATAGTCATCCTTTCGGACATTGACCTGACCGGTGGATTCTCTCCGCTGGCCCGTGGCCCTGTCGATTGAATAGATATTGAGGGAAATCTCCGTCTCGACATTTGTCGAGTCGTCATAGACGGTTGTTTTTCCGCGGGCGGTGAGAATGGCGGGCATGGAGGGATTGGTGGTGTCGAGCTCGAGGTCCGCCCGCTCGATGTCGAATTCGGCGCCGTAATAGGTGATCGTCCCCGAGCGGGACCAGGCATCGCCGGTAACGCGGAAACTGTCATCCGACAAACGCCCGAACACATTGAACTCGGAATTCTCTTCCAGCCGGGCGAGTGTTTTCGTTACGGTGGTCCCCGCAACATTTCCCAATGCAGACAGGAGAAAATTATCGTTGAAATTGCCGATTCTACGGCTCACGCGGCTTTCGGTAAGCTCGCGCAGGGTGAGCTTGTCCTCGTGGGCGTAATTCACATTCGACCCGGCCTTGATCGTGAGATCCCAGAAAATATCGAAAAGAAAATCGTTGTTCCCCGATTCCGAAGCCGTTTCCAGAAGAGGATAATATATATCGCCCGCAAGGATCGTTATCTCCCCCGCAATATAGGGGGACAGACCGTTGCCGGTGTCCGAGGCGCCGACGAAGAAGGTGTCCGATGTGTCGCCGGAAATGATGAATGTTCCCGTTTCGCCGGACTGCATGAACCCCGGAATGTGCAGAGCCAGTGACGGATCGCGATTCTGTGCGCTGTCGATGCGCCCGGTGATTACCCCGAAATCGAGATCAACCATGTCGTTTATCACCGTAAGCAGCCCGGGACGCTCGATGGAACTCCACCGGGACTCGCCGGGATGGACGTTCCTGACAACGAGGCGCTTTCCAAGGACCGTGCCCTCGGCGCTCATGATGCGCACCGCGTTCATGTCCGTAACCGTCCCGAATGACGGGTCGATGGTCAGCGTGGCGGTCACCCCGGTGACCTCGTCGACCAGAAAGGCAGGCTTGATGATGCCCTGAGTGACATGGAGTTCTCCATCCATCACCGCCGGGTCCTCCCACGTGCCGCCGATCGTGAGGCTCAACTGGCTCTTTCCCGTGGCCTCGTCTATCGCGCCGGTCAGATGGGGTATGACGCGCGGCAGGTCCCCTTCGAAGAACAGGTTCATGCGAAGCCCGGGCGCTTCCGTGGCATCCTTCCAGAAATAGCCGCTTTCCGCGCGCCCCCGGCCCTCGTACAGCCCCTCCTTCACCGCGCGGAAATCAGTCGCCTCGAAACCGTTCGATCCACCGCCCAGCGTCCCGGTGATCCGGTCGAAGGGAACATCGTAGAAGAAACCGTCCACGACCTCATAGGAACCCTCGATCCGGCCATCGCGGCGTGTAAATACCATGTCCAGGTCGTAGTCGGCCGTACCCGCGAACTTCCTGTCATCGCTTATCACATCGCCGATGGCAGCGAAGGGAATGTCGGTCCCGCCGCCATCGAGGACGAAAGGATTGCCCCGTGTCCAGCGTCCTTCCGCGCTCATGATGTGGATGCCGTGACGGCGTACACT
>CAYNWJ010000055.1:8402-14700 GCA_964400815.1 uncultured bacterium | reverse complement strand
TACCAAAGTCCTTCATCGCGGGGGTGAGTTTTGCTGCAGCGAATAATACTATTCTTTGAATCTTTCTCCGGACAGTTATCATTGTAATTCAGAAACATGTATGATGCCCCGCAATCGAAAGGCCCTGACGGCCGGGAGAGTCCCATGAACTGGATCGGATTCATCCGCGTTCTGCGCACCATCTATGGCAGGGAACTGCCCGATCTCGATTTCATTCAGCGCCAGGGCCTGCTCGCGGTCAAGATCGGCCAGACCTATGCCCTCCGCGCCGATTTTCTCAGCGAGGCGACCTGCCGTCACCTGGGCAGGTTGTACCGTCATGTGGACGCCATCTCGGGGGAGGATGTGGACCGTCTGCTCGCCGTCGCCGTTCACGACGGCTGGAGAGACCGTTTTTCGCTCATCGATCCGGCCCCTCTGGCATCGGCGTCGGTGGGTCAGGTGCACCGCGGCCGGCTGAAGGAGGGTGACGAGGTGGTGATCAAGGTGGTCAAGGGAGATTTCCGGGAGACCTTCGTCCGCGATGTGGCGTCCCTGCGCACCTTCGTGAAGCTGAT
Organism: uncultured bacterium; assembly: GCA_964400815.1. GTDB lineage: Bacteria > Latescibacterota > Latescibacteria > Latescibacterales > Latescibacteraceae. The sequence goes on along the minus strand of CAYNWJ010000055.1, from coordinate 14,143 downwards.
GCTCACCTTCTATCCCAAGCTGGAAAAGGTCGCCGATCCCCTGGGGATTCTCGACACCATCGAGCGGGGCACGGTCGACGAGCTGGACCTGTGCCGCGAGATCGAAGGGCAGAGGCGTCTCAAGGCTGTATTCGAGGAGAACAGGGAGCGTTTCGATCTCTCGGGGCTCGCCTTTCCCGCCGTATACGACGATCTGTCGAGCGCCGGGGTGATGGTGTCCGAATACATCGACGGCAGGACCTTCGACGAACTCCTGGACGACGGAACGATGACATATGACATGCTTCTGGATCTTTTCCGCGTCCACGGGTTTTTCGTGTTCTGCGTGGGCGTCTTCCACGGTGACATACATCCCGGCAACATCATTCTCCGGGACGGGACCATGTATTTTCTCGATACGGGGGCGGTGAGCGAGGTGGGGCCCCGGATGAGGAAGGGCCTCTTCGATTTCTTCGACGCCCTGAGCGAATACGATTACGACGCCTGCGCGGCCTGTCTGAACCACATGGCCGACCGTTCCATCGACGGGACCGCGTATGACCGTTACCGGGGGAAGTTCCTCGATCTCTACGCCGATTTCACCGGCAGCACCGTCTCGCAGGTGAGCCTGACCCGCAGGATGATGGAGACCATCAAGCTCGGCGTGCACAGCGGCATGGTTTTCGAAAAGGGCATGTATCCCATCATCAAGAGCCTGATGTATCTCGACGGCATGGTGCTCAGGTGCAAACCCGATGCGGTCCTGGTCCGCGACATGCGACCGTTCATCGACGATTTCAAGAAGGTGATGGATCTGGCCGGGTGAACGGTTCGCGTCCAGGGACCGGATTGCCTTCCCCGGAAAAGGAAATGGAGCTCCCCTTGAGAAATTTTGGGTTCATCCCGTTCCTCCTTGCCGCGGTCTGTGCGGCGCTTGCCGGAGAACCCGAGCCGTCGCGGGGGACACTGGTGATCGAGGTCGACGGCCTGCGTTCAGGGAAGGGCATGGTGCTCGCGGCGGTATTCGACGTGCCGGACGGTTTTCCCGTTGACGAGACGAAATCCGTGGTGAAGAAAAAGGGGATCATCGAGGGAGAACGGTCCAGGATCGTGTTCGAGGCCCTTCCCCACGGCGACTATGCCGCGGCGGTGCTCCACGACGAGAACGACAACGAGCGAATCGACCGCCACTGGTACGGGCTGCCCAGGGAGGGATACGCCGTTTCCAACAACATACGGAGCCGTCTGCGTTCCCCCGCGTTCGATGACGCCGTATTCACCCATGAAGCGGACACAACGGCAGTGAATATCCATATTCAATACCCCTGACCTCTGAGATACGCGATTCATGGAATCCGGACGACGAAAGGAGTTTTTGTGACACCGCGCATGTCTTCCCGCGAACGACTGCTCACAGCCATCGACAACAGGGAACCCGACCGCGTGCCCATCTGCTTCAGGGATGTGGCGCCCCTCGCCCGCCTGTGGAAGGATCCCTTTGAACGCGCCCTCGTTCTTCGCGAAATGGGCGTGGACGACAAGCTCTTTCTCCATCCGCCGCGCAGGACCTTCGCTGAGGTCGACGGCCGTGACGAGCGCTCGCTCTATGTTCTCTACGGAACCGATGTGTGGCCGTTCCATCCCGATGTCGCGGTGCGCGACGGGGAGGACGATACGGTGGATGAACGGTATACGGTCGTCAGCAGGGAGCTCGGCACTCCCGCGGGGACCCTCCGCATGGCCGCGAAACGGACAGACGACTGGCTGGTCAGAAAGCTGCCCCTGGTGTCGGACCATTTCTGGTCGCGGGCTGTCGAGTTTCCGGTGAAGGGGCGTGAGGACCTCGAAAGACTGAAATACATCCTGCACGATCCCTTCGACGGCGATCTCACGGGATTCCGCGCCGAAGCGAAGCGGGTGAAGGACTTCGCCGGGAAACACGACATCCTCGTCGAGGGGGACGTGAACGCCTTTTCGAATATCGCCCTGAACCTCCGCGGCGCGACGAATCTCATGTTCGACGCCGTGGATGACCCCGCCTTCGTGGAGGAATTCCTCGACCTGGTCCTCGACTGGAACCTGAAACGCCTGGAACTGGTGCTCGACGCCGGCGTGGACACGATCTACCACACCGCCTGCTACGAGACCACGGCCTTCTGGTCGCCCGCCATGTACCGGCGCTTCTTCAAATCCCGTGTCATGAAGAAGCTCGAACTGGTGCACCAGGCGGGGGCGAAGCTCCACTACTACATGGACCTGGGGGTCATGCCGCTCATCGACGATTTCGTGGATATGGGCATCGACATCCTGTCCACGCTCGATCCGGCGCCCCACGGCAACACGGACATCGCCGGGGTCAAGCGTGCGGCGGGTGGAAGAATCTGTCTCTGGGGCGGTGTGAACGCCCCGCAGGTCATCGAGCAGGGGTCGCCGGCGGATGTGGAGAACGCGGTGCGTGAAGCGATTGCCGCGGCAGCCCCCGGCGGAGGCTTCGTCCTGTCCACCGCCGATTCCATATGGGACGGGAACTGCGGCGGGAATGTGAAGGCCTTCATCGAGGCGGGAAAGAACTACGGCCGGTATCCGGTGGATGTGTAACATGGACGCGGCGTTTCCCGGAAGGAGGGGGAGGGAACTGCATTCTGAGTTTTTCCCTGCAAAGAGAGCCTCTCGGACTTTGTCCGGTTTCCCCCATTGATGGGGGACGGTCAGTCTGCGGGAATGAGCACGGTTGTTATTGCCTTGAATATTTGTCAGAATCGCGTGTAACCGATGATGGTGCTGATTGAAAAATGGTGATTGACCATACGACGTTTGAACCATGATTCATGGGATGCATGGATTTACAGGATTGTAATCAAGGTTCATCCCTTAATCTCGAAAATCCCGGTTCAGAAAATGAAAACTTCAGGAGTAAATCTGTGTGCCGGAAACCGGGGATGCGCCGGTTTCCGTTAAATTCCTTGACTCTCAATTGGTAAATCCTTATATTATTAAATTCCCAATGATAAGTACAGATTTACGCAATCAGGCATTCGATGCGACACGATTCATACAATCCGGGAGGTGTTTTCTCATGAAAAAGGGCATTCATCCCAAATATGACACGAGCACGATCACCTGCGGCTGCGGAAATGTTGTCGAGACCAAGTCCACAGCGGGCGACATGCGGGTCGAAATCTGCTCGAGCTGCCATCCCTTCTATTCCGGCAAGCAGAAGATCGTCGACTCCGCCGGACGGGTCGAGCGGTTCCGCAAGAAATACGGGATCACCGAAGATTCCGAAAGCTAGTTGCGAAATGCTGACACGTACGGAAGGCCAATCCGCGATGACGGGTCGGCCTTCTTTATTTGACCTGTATACCGCGGAGGCTGTGTGAGCGACACGACCGAACGCGACCGGGCGGTGAAATCGGCGGTCGAGGAGATCGTCGGAGGCAGCGAGGACATGAATGTCGGCGGCCAGGCGGTCATCGAGGGTGTGATGATGCGCTCGCCCTGCGCCATCGCCACGGCGGTCCGTCTGCCCGACGGCACCATCGAGCTCGACAGGCGCCCCTTCCTTCCCTTCGTGAAACGCCATTCCTGGCTGGACGTTCCCGTCGTCAGGGGAGCGGTGAATTTCTTCGAAATGCTGGTTGTCGGCATCGGGACCCTCAACTGGTCGGCCGATGTGCAGATCCAATACGAGGACCGTGTTAACGGCAGGGAGTCGCAGAAGCAGTCCTTCCTGAACACGCTCATGCTCTGGGGGTCTGTGCTGGTGGCTTTCGCCATCGCCCTCGGGGTTTTCTTCGCGCTGCCCATCTGGGTGGCGACATTTCTCGGCCTGAGCCGCGGGGCGCTCCTGTTCAATCTCGTCGCGGGCGGCATACGGCTCGTTCTGTTCGTTCTCTATGTCTTTCTCATCTCGCGGATGTCGGACGTCAAGCGGATATTCCGGTATCACGGCGCCGAGCACATGAGCATCTTCGCCTTCGAATCGTCGCTGCCGCTCGAGGTGGCAAGCGCCCGCACAAAGAGCCGTTTCCATCCCCGCTGCGGGACCTCCTTCATTCTCATCGTCGCCCTGTTCAGCGTGTTTCTCTATGGTATCGCGGATTCATTGTTCCCGCTGGTTTTCGGGCACATGCAGAGCTATCCCGAGCGTCTTGCCACGCATCTGCTTCTTCTGCCTTTCGTCGCCGGCGTGTCCTATGAGCTCCTTAAGCTCACGGGACGTTACCGCTCGAACCGCCTGACCCGGCTGCTCATGGCGCCGGGGCTGTGGCTCCAGAACATGACGACGGCCGATCCCGATGACGACATGCTCGAGGTTGCGCTTCATGCACTGCGCGCAGCGGTGGAAGACGAGGAGGAAACCGGTTGAGCGACATCATCACGGAAAACATGCGAAAAATATGCGAGCGTTTCGAGGAACTGGGCAAACAGCTCTCCCTGCCCGAGGTGTTCGGAAATCCGCAGCGCCTGAGCGAAATCGCCCGCGAGCGTTCGGCCCTCGAGCCGAAGGTGGAGGCCTATGACCGCTATCGCGAGGTGTCCGGTCAGCTCGAAAGCACGGAGCAGATGCTCGAAAGCGAGGAAGACGAGGATATGCTGGAACTGGCGAGAGCCGAGCAGGAGGAACTGGAACAGGAACTCGAAAAGCTCGAAGAAACGCTGAAACTCATGATCCTGCCCGACGATCCCCTGGACGACAAGGACATCATCATGGAGATACGCGCGGGCACGGGAGGCGAGGAGGCCGCCCTGTTCGCGGGCGATCTCTACCGGATGTACGTCCATTTCGCCGACGCGAAGGGATGGACGACCGACGTGCTGTCCTCGGCGCCGTCGGACATCGGAGGTTTCAAGGAGATCATCTTCTCCATTTCGGGCGACAGGGTCTATTCCCGCCTGAAATATGAAAGCGGCGTGCACCGTGTGCAGCGCGTGCCCGTCACCGAGTCCTCGGGGCGCATCCATACCTCTGCGGCCTCCGTGGCGGTGCTTCCCGAGGCCGAGGATGTCAATATCGAGCTGAGCCAGAACGATTTGAAGATAGATGTCTACCGTTCCAGCGGTCCCGGCGGACAGAGCGTGAACACCACCGATTCGGCGGTGCGCATCACCCATCTCCCCACCGGCATGGTTGTCACCTGCCAGGATGAGAAGAGCCAGCACAAGAACAAGGCCAAGGCGCTCAAGGTCCTGAAGGCTCGTCTCCTCGACCGCGCCCGGGATGAGCAGGACCGCGAGCGGACCGAGGCCCGCCGCTCCATGGTCAGCACCGGTGACCGGTCGGCGAAGATCAGGACATACAATTACCCCCAGAGCAGGGTCACCGACCACCGTATCGGGCTCACCGTGCACAATCTCGATGGTATCCTTGCCGGGGATCTGGAGGACTTCATAGAGGAAATCAGGTTCGAGGACCGCAAAAAGGCTCTCGAGCATCAGACGAAGGCCTCCGCCGCGCGATGACACCGCTCCCGTTTCATCGGGCGCGGGCCCGTTCGGGGAACGCATAATAAACGGAAGCCACCGGAGCACGCGTCGAACCGCATGAAGATACTCGAACTGATAAAAACGGCCGCTGACCATCTCGAGGGCAGGGATTTCGAGAATGCCCGGCTCGAGGTCGAGCTTCTCCTGGGGTCGGTTCTCGGTCTCTCTCGTGTCGATCTGTACATGCATTTCGACCGTCCCGTGGAGGAGGAGGAAGTCGAACGTTTCAGGGCGCTGTATCGCCGACGGCTGGCCCGTGAGCCGCTCCAGTACAT
>CAYNWJ010000055.1:0-8392 GCA_964400815.1 uncultured bacterium | reverse complement strand
ATGGATGTGGAACTCAAGACCGACGGCAGGACGTTCATCCCGCGCCCGGAGACCGAGCTGATCGTGGAGCGCACGGCGGCGTTTTTGAAGGAACGCCCGGATCCCTGCTTCGCCGATCTGGGGACCGGTTCCGGTGCGATCGCGGTGAGCGTTCTCTTCGCTGTCCCGGGGTCTCGCGGGGTGGCGGTGGACATTTCCGACGACGCCCTCCTGCTCGCGGGAAGGAACGCGGCGGTCGCCGGGGTGCAGCACGCCCTCGAACTCGTGAGCGCCGACATGACCTCCGCCCTCGATGGCAGGGGGGGCTTCGATGCCGTCTTGTCAAATCCCCCCTATGTTCGCACCGGGGACATCGGCGGTCTGGATGACGAGGTGACGAAATACGAGCCCAGGGCGGCGCTGGACGGCGGCCCGGACGGCATGTGCTTTCTCCGGCCCATCGCGGAAAAGGCGTGGAACTGGCTCAAGCCGGGCGGACTTCTGCTTCTCGAGTGCGACGGCGATCAGGCGGTCATGACATCGGAGGTCCTCGAACGCACGGGCAGGTATCGCGGTGTCGAGATACTCCGCGATCTTGCGGGGAAGGAGCGCGTGGTGGGGGCGTACCTCGACGGGTGAGCGGCGGTCCGGGTCGTGTGACCTGATTGGCGGCCGTTTCCGGCATGGCGGCGGGTGATCATCGATGATGAATGATATGGGAACCGTAAAACCCATTGGAAATCATATATAACAACGGAGTGTGACATGCGGGTGTATTCCCTTTCGGACGAACTGCGGGATTTCCTCGGTATCAGCGGGGAGGACGGCGGTGCGATGATCGATCTGACGCGGGCGGTCGCGATGTATGACATCAGCCGGGGCGATTGTTTCACCGAACCGCCCATCGAGATCGAGGAACTCATTTTCGACAACCGGCTCACAGCCGCCTTTCTCGGCGGGGTGATGGAGCTTCTGGACAAGCACGGCCTCACGGAAGACTATGCAGTGCAGGGTGAATATACCATCAACCCGCCGCTGTATCCCGGCAAGATCGTGGCCATGGGCAACAACTATCGCGCCCACATCAGCGAAATGAACCAGAAGCTGCCAGAAGCTCCCGTGCTCTTCGGCAAATGGCCCTCCACGGTCATCGGGCACGGCGCCCCCATCGAGAAGCCGGACTGGATAGGCCGCATGGACTACGAGGCCGAGCTCGCCTTCATCGTCGGGTCCCGCGCCAAAAACGTTCCGAAGGCGGAAGCCATGAAACACATCGCCGGTTTCACCTGCCTGAACGATGTGTCCGCCCGCGAGATACAGGGGAAGGACCTGGCGAAGAGCCTGCCGTGGATGCCTTCGAAGAATTTCGACACCTTCTGCCCCATGGGCCCGTGCGTCCTTCCGGCGGACCTGGTGAAAACACCGGTGGAGATCGATGTGGCCTGCACGGTCAACGGTGAAACGAAACAGGACGGCAACACCCGCGATTTCATCTTCGACATTCCGTACATGATCGAATATATTACGAGAATCATGGCACTCGAACCCGGCGATGTCGTCACGACCGGAACGCCCAGCGGCGTCGGTCCGATCGAACCGGGGGATGAGGTGTCGGTGACCTGTTCCGGCATCGGGACGCTCACGAATCCCGTCATCGATGCGGCAACCTGATTCAAGCAACCCTCGACAGGAGGTCTTTTCAATATGGAGAAGGGACGTCAGCGCAAAATACTCATCATAAACCTGGGCCTCGCCTCGCTCATCATCTGCCTGATGATGCTGGTGATCGAATCGACCGGAGCCGCGGGGGTGGATTACCAGGGGGCGGCCGACGGCATCGATCTCATGGGCGATGTGTATACGCACGTCATCAGGGATTATGTCAAGGAAATGGACCCGGAGGAAATATCACGCTACGCGGTCGAGGGCATCCTGGAGAATCTCGATCCCTATTCCACGTTCCTCCCGCCTGTGAACTATACCCAGCTTCAGGAGGACTCGCAGGGAGAGTTCGGCGGGCTGGGCATCGAGATCCAGAAGGTGGGCGACTATCCCCGCATCATGTCGTCGCCCCTTCCCGATTCCCCCGCGGAACGGGTGCATCTCCGGGCTGGCGACGAGATCATCGAGATCGACGGAGAGGGAACGAAGGACATGGACATCAACGAGGTCGTGTCCAAGCTTCGCGGCAAGGTGGGAACGAAGGTGATCATTCTTGTCAAGCGCCCCAACCAGGAGGACCCGCTCAAGTTCGAGATCATCCGCGACACCATTCCCCTCAAGAATGTTCCCTATTACGGGGAGATCGAGGATGGGGTCGGGTATGTCAAGCTGAGCCGTTTCAACCGGGAAGCGGCGAATGAAGTTCACGAGGCGCTCTCGTCGCTTCAGGGCAATGACAACCTCAAGGGTGTCATTCTCGACCTCCGCGGCAACCCAGGCGGCCTTTTGACCGCCGCCCAGGACGTGGCCGACGCGTTCCTCACGAAAAAATCGCTGATCGTGTTCACAAAAGGGCGGGACGAGCGTTCCCAGTTCGATTTCCATGCCGAAGAGGCGCCGTTCCTGCATCCCGATGTACCTCTTGTGCTTCTTGTGGACCGGGGCAGCGCATCGGCCTCGGAGATCGTGGCGGGCGCCATACAGGACCACGACCGGGGCGTGCTCATCGGTGACACCACCTTCGGCAAGGGCTCGGTCCAGACGGTGTTCGACGACCTCCCGAACCGTAACGGCATCAAGCTCACCACCGCCCTCTACTACACGCCCTCCGGCCGCTGCATCCACAACGAGCGCAGTTTCGAGGAGATTCTCGAAGAATCGGAAGAGGAGATGTTCGACGAGATGACCGGTGACGCCGAGGAAGACTCCCTGGACATGGGAGACAAGTTCTATACCCTGAACAAGCAGCGGGTCGTCTATGGCGGCGGAGGCGTCACACCCGACGTCATCGTCCGCGAGGAACGCATGGGCAACATCATGGTGCAGTTATTGTCCCAGATGGTCTTCTTCGACTATGCCGTGAAATATGTGGACGCCCATCCCGACCTCACGGTCGATTTCCAGGCGTCCGATGATGTGGTGGAGGATTTCAGGTCTTTCATAGCGGACGAGGAGGTCTTCACCTATTCCATTCCCGGCAAGAAGAGCCTCGAGGATTTTCGCAAGGTGATAAAGCGCCTGAACTACAACGGCGATATCATGGAGGAGATCGACAGGCTGGAATCCATGATCATCAACAAACGCAGCGAGGATTTCGAGGCGAATCGCGAGACCATCCGGCGTTTCCTCACCCGTGAGATCGTGGCGACGAAATTCGGTTCCCGTGAACGCACGGTCGCCGCGAAGGAATGGGACATCCAGCTCAAACGGGCCGTCGATCTTCTGAACGACCCGGATGAATACGCGTCGCTTCTGTCCGAGGGTTCGAAAATCGGGATCGTGGAAAAGAAATGATGCCCCGCCCGATACCATAAACGAACGCATATCAGACATCCTCAAGCCCCGCGGGAGAGTCATGACTCCATTTTCGTTACTTCTTCTGTTCGCAACGGGTGCTGCCGCCGGGATTTCGGCCGGATTTCTCGGGATCGGCGGCGGCGCCGTGCTCACACCGCTGTGTCTGTTGATCTATCCCACCCTCGGCATTCATGAAGACGTGATGATCAGGGTGATTTTCGGGACGAACATGTTCCTCGTGGTGGTGTTTTCCCTCTCAGCCGTGCTCAAGCATCACGGCAACAACAAGATAGACTGGCGCACCGTGGCCGTCATGGCGCCCCTCGCCATCATGGGCTCCTTCGCCGGGGCCTGGGCCGCGTCACTGATGGCCTCGGGAGGGCTCAAGATGGCCTTCGCGGTGCTGCTCACCGTCTCGTCCCTGCTCATCATCATCAGGGGCTCCACAAAACCTGCCGGCGGGCGTTCGGACCATCGTCCGCTTCTGCCGATGAAGCTGCTGCCCCTGCTGGGATTCGTCACCGGTTTCGCCGGGAGCTTTCTCGGCATCGGCGGGGGCGTGGTCATGATTCCCACGCTCATTCTCGTGTTCGCGTTTCCCGTGGACCGGGTCGCCGCCACATCGAGCTCGATCATCATTTTCATCGGTCTCACCGGCATGTTTTCTTATATGTGGCACGGGCAGGGCGCCGCGCATCTGCCGCCGTTCTCTGCGGGCTATGTCTGGTGGGCGGCTGCCTTTCCGCTGGCTTTGGCGGGGATACCCATGGCGCGGGTGGGCGCGAGGCTCAATGCCATGACCCGTGACCGTCACCTCCAGCGTATCTTCGGCGTGGTGCTGTTCTTCCTCGCCATAAAGATCATTTTCTTCTGACGGGGAATGGCCCGGGACACCGATAAAAAACCCATGGAATGTGATCACATACACCACGATTTCAGCGGAAACGAAGCGGATGGGGAGGCATGGAGAAACACAAGATACGACTGTTTGTCGATTTCGACGGAACGATAACCGACCGGGATGTGGGAAACGGCATATTCGACCGGTTCCTGCGACCCGAACTCATTGAAAGCAACTGGCACGAGGACGTCCTTGACGAATGGAGGGCGGGCCGGCTCTCGTCGCTGGAATGCCTCACCCAGGAATGCGCCAATTCCCGGGCCACTGAGGAGGAGTTCAGGGAGGAGCTTGAAAACTACGACCTGACGCCTGGTTTTACCGAGACGGCGCGGTTTTGCGAAGACAACGAGATACCGCTCATGATCCTCTCCGACGGCCTCGACTATTATATCGAATTCCTGCTCGCGAAATTCGGGCTCGACGGTATTCCCTATCGTGCGAACCATCTGCTTTTCAACGGGTCCGGGACGCTTGGCGTGGAATTCCCCCACAGTCAGCCCGGCTGCGGGAAATGCGGCAACTGCAAGCGCTACCACATCGATTCCCATCGCGTGGACGGTGAACTGGTGGTTTATGCGGGCGACGGGTATTCCGACCGGTACGCCGTCCAGAGCGCGGATGTGATCTTCGCCCGGCGCGATCTCGAGGAATACTGTGTTTCCAACGATGTTCCTCATCGCCGGTTCGAAACGTTCTTCGACATTCTGGATTTTCTCAACAACGGTGACGGTCATGTTTGAAGTCAGGTTCCAGCCCGACGGTCTCAGGGTGAACGTGCCCGGGGGGACGCTTCTCACCGACGCCATGAAGCAGGCGGGAATAGCTTTGCAGCTTCCCTGCGGCGGCGCGGGAAAATGCGGCAAATGCGGCGTGGAGATACGGCCCGAGGCGCCGGAGCCCGGTGATTTCGACCGTCTGCATCTCTCCGGAGCGCTCATCGGAAAGGGCGTCCGCCTTGCCTGCAAGACCCGCGTGGACCGCGACATGAGCGTGCTGGTCACCGACGAGCTGCGGGCCCTCGGCGGCAAGATCCTCGTTGAAGGCGCGGACCGGACCTTCGACCTTGCGCCCGTGGTGCGTAAAACCTATGTGGAGCTTCCCGAGCCCACCCTCGAGGACCAGGCGGCGGACCTGTTCCGTATCAAGCGGGCCCTGGGCATGCCCGGCGAGGGCTGTCCGGATTTCGATATCGACCTGCTGCGGGAGCTTTCATCCACGCTCCGGAGCGCCGGTTTCAAGGTGACCGTCGTGACCGCCGGTGACACGGTCACCGCCGTGGAGCCGGGGGACACCACGGATTCGGTCTATGGCATTTCCTTCGACATCGGCACCACCACCGTAGTCGGCACAATCGTCGACCTGGCGACCGGCCGTGATGTGTCCCATGCCTCGCGCCTGAATGCCCAGGTGGTTTTCGGCGAGGACACCATTTCACGGATACAGCACGCCATCACCGCCGAAGACGGCCGTAAGGACATGTACGGGAAAATCCGCGATGTCATGAACGAGATCATCGCAGAGGCGGCGTCCGCGGCCGGTATTTCACCCGACCTGATCTACGAGGCGGTGCTGGTGGGAAACACCACCATGTCCCATCTCTTTCTGGGGCTCGATCCCACGGGGCTCTCGCAGATCCCCTTCGTTCCCGTTTCGAACGCGGCGGTGAACCTTCGCGCGAAGGATGCCGGAATCGCCATCAATCCCCGGGGAAACATCCATGTGCCGCCCAATATCGCCGGGTTCGTGGGCTCCGATACCGTGGGGGTCATGCTTGCCTGCGATTATCTGAACGCGGACGGCCCCACGCAGCTCGCGGTCGATGTGGGGACCAACGGCGAGCTTGCGCTCCGGCACAGCGGCAGTCTGATGGTCTGTTCCACGGCGGCCGGACCGGCGCTGGAAGGAGCGGCGCTCACGTGCGGCATGCGCGCGGCCGGCGGGGCGATAGAGCATGTGCGCATCACCCCCTCGGCGGTCGAATGCGATGTCATAGGCGATACCGCGGCAGTGGGGCTGTGCGGTTCGGGGATCATCGACCTCGTGGCGGCGCTGCTCGATGCGGGGATCGTCGACACCTATGGCGCCATCGTCGACACCGAAACCATGGCCGGCACGGAATTCGCCGGACACGCGGGGCGGGTGATCGACATCGACGGTCAGCCGGCGTTTCTCGTGAGCGGCCACGGTAACGGCGGGGGCAGGGACGTGGTCATCACCCAGCGTGACATACGCCAGATCCAGCTCGCGAAAGGGGCCATCGCGGCGGGTATTGCCCTGATCATCGATGAGATGGGGCTTGCGCTTTCCGATATCGACGAGATTCTTCTGGCCGGCGCGTTCGGCAATTATATCGACAGGCGGAGCGCGAAACGTATCGGGCTCCTTCCCGACGTTCCGGTCGAAAACATCAGGTTCGTGGGAAACGCCGCCTCGACCGGGGCGAAGATGGCGCTCCTCTCCGCCGCGGCCCGCGCCGACACCGACACGATCAGGCAGAGGGCGCGCCACCTGGAGCTGGCGAACCTGCCCGCGTTCATGAACCGCATGTCCGACAACATGCTCTTTCCCTGAGGCGGATATGAAACTCGCGGAAGATTTCAGGGCTGTCTTCGACCGTGACCCGGCGGCGCGGGGATTCTGGAGCTTCTTCAATGTCGTGCTCACCTATCCGGGATTCCACGCGATCTGCCTGCACCGTCTGGCCCATCTCCTGCACCGGCTGCATGTTCCGGTCGCGCCCCACATGCTCATGTGGCTCGGGCGATTCCTGACCGGCATCGAGATCCACCCGGCAGCCGACATCGAAGGAGGGTTCTTCATCGACCACGGATTCGGCGTGGTCATCGGGGAGACGGCGGAGATCGGCAGGAACGTCACCCTCTATCAGGGGGTCACCCTCGGCGGCACGGGCAAGGAAACCGGCAAGCGTCACCCGACCCTGGGCGACAATGTCGTCATCGGCGCGGGAGCGAAGGTGCTCGGCGGCATATCCGTGGGGAACAATGTATATGTGGGCGCGAACGCCGTGGTGCTCAGGCAGGTGCCCGCGAACTGCACCGTGGTCGGTGTTCCCGGCCGCTGCATCAGGCAGGAGGGGAAAAAGGTGGTGAGCGCCACGGTGAGCCTGCGGCACGACCTCCTGCCCGACCCGATCCTTTCCCAACTGGAGAACCTTGAAAAGGAAATCCATCTGGTGGAGGATGACATCAGACGCTGGCACAGCCGTGAAACCACGGGGGATGCTCCCTGCGGCGGGAACCGGGAGAGGCCCGGCGCGAACGGAAACGATACCTGACAGCTTGACACCATACACGAACAACGGGGATCAATCGAACAATGGGGATCAATCGAACAATGGGAACAAAACGCACACTGACGAAGGAAATGGCGCTCGAATATCATCTGGGCGGAAAAATCGGCCTCGGGCTCATGAAACAGCTCAGGGACGACCTCGATCTTTCGCTTGCCTACACCCCGGGCGTGGCCGATGCCTGCCGGGCCATTCACACCGATCCCGCAGACATCTATAAATACACTGCGAAGGGCAACCTCGTGGCGGTTGTCACCGACGGCACCGCGGTGCTCGGACTGGGCGACATCGGCCCGAAGGCATCCATCCCTGTCATGGAGGGGAAGGCGGTGCTCTTCAAGGCCTTCGCTGGTGTTGACGGCTGGCCGGTGCCTTTGAGCGGTGTGCGGCGCGACGGCGGGACCGGAAGGAGTGATCCCGACGCCTTCGTGGAAACGGCTGCCCGGCTGGCGGTCATGTACGGCGGCATCAACATCGAGGATGTGGCGGCGCCGGAGTGTTTCGAGATCGAGGACCGGCTCCGCGAAATGCTCGATATTCCCGTCTTCCACGACGACCAGCACGGCACGGCGATCATCAGCCTGGCAGGGCTCATGAACTATCTCCGGCTTTCCGGCAAGAAGATCGGCGACATCCGCATCGTGATCTCGGGCGGCGGGGCGGCGGGCATCAGGATCGGCGAGCTGTTCCGGCACGCGGGAGCGAAGCACATCATGATGTGCGATTCACGCGGTGTCATCCAC
>CAYNWJ010000054.1:10492-14813 GCA_964400815.1 uncultured bacterium | reverse complement strand
AGAATATATGTAAGAATGAGAACGCATGAGGCCGCTTCAACCAAAATATCCAACTTCAGAAAAAGGCTCCCGAGAATAAGCCCCCCGGTTGTTGCGAGAGCGACATGGGGCGTTTTGAAGCGGGAGTTGACTTTTGAAAAAACTCCCGGAAGCAGATCATCGCGGCTCAATGCAAGAAGATACCGGGAGGCGGCCATGATTCCCGCGTTTGCTGTACTCACAAACGCGAGTATCGCCGCAAAACTCATCGCAACGAATCCAATGTTTCCCATAATGGCTCGTCCACCGTCAGAGAGCGGTGTCAAGGAGCCGTCAAGCACCGAACTTTCAATTACACCGCTGGTCACCATAACAGCTGCGGCATAAAGGAGCGTTACCGATATAATCGCCAATGACAGGCCGAGCGGCAACACCCTTCCCGGATTCTTGACTTCCTCTGCAATGCTGGCGACTTTCAGGAGACCGCCATATGAGATAAAGACAAAACCGGCTGTGGCAAATATACTCCCGATACCATGGGGGGCGAAGGGGATCAGAAGTTCCGCGCGTGTTTTTGGGAATCCGACGACGATGTACACGATGAGGAGAGCAAACAACGTGATTACAATCGCGGCCTGCGCACGTGCGGCTTCCCGTACGCCGAATATATTCAAAAGAACGAAAAACACTGTTATCGCCGCACCGAGCATTATCCCCGGCAGATCGATTATAAGCCCCACAAAGGTCGCCATGCCGACAACCGCAAACGCGCTTTTCAATGACAAAGAGAACCAACTCAACATGCCGGCTATCGATCCGGTTCCCGCACCGAACCCACGCATGATAAAGAAATAATCGCTGCCCGCCTTCGGCATCGCGGTGGCGAGTTCAGCCATGCTTAATGCGCCGGTTGTTGCAAGAAGACCGGCCAGAACATACGACCATATCACTCCAGGTCCAGCCATTGCATGCGCCATGCCCGGCAGTATGAACAGGCCCGCTCCAATCATGGCGCCGGACGCTATTGTGAAAACATGAATCAATCCCAGGTTTTTGGAAAGCGAACTGTTCTTGTTCATTATTGTGGCCTATAGGTTTTTGTTGGGAACGTGGCGATTCAGGATTTTGTCCCGGTCTCCGTTTCATCGACCGGAAGAAATCTCTCTTTTCGATAATTCATATAATCGAACAGGAATTTTCTGGCGGCGAGAAGACTCACGAATGCAATAACCGCAAGAACGATGTCGATCGTCGTCAGGTCGGGCATGAGCATTTTTCGCGCGATAACAAACGCGAGAAGCTCCAGAACAGCGAATATCTCGTGGGTCAGGAGCATTCTCACGAGTTCCAGGCCGATAACCATCAGCAGAACCCGATAGATGAGCTCATAGAATGTCGTGGTGACCTTCCAGTTCATGCCCATCAACTCGACAAAGGTCCCCGTCGCGAAAACAATGACACAACAGAGAACAATCAAGGCAAGCAGCAATTCGAACGCATGAACGACATGGATATACCATTCGATAACTTTTCTTCTCATCATGGTGAACCGTCTTTCTCATCCTTATGGCAGCCGTTTGTTGATTACACCAGCGGGTTTATCCACTGAACCGCTGTACCAAAAAAATCATCTTTCCTGTGGATCATATGACTGGAATCCTCACCCCATCCCATCCAGCCGCCGCACCATCTCCGAGAACAGGTTGAACGCGATCTCCACCGTCTCGAAGCGGACATGCTCGGCGGTGTCCTCGGGCCGGTGCCAGCAGAGCTCGTTGACATGGTTGTCGGGAACGGAATCGACCACGATCCCGCGGGCCTGTAGACCGGCTTCGCGCAATGGGATGGACTCGCGCCCCACGCCCTCGGTCTTGCGCCACCGGGGTTCGCCGTCCAGGCCCAGCTCGGTGTCGATGTCCCGGATGAGGGTGACCAGCTCCTCGTCCAGGGTGAGCAGGTTCATGTCCGGTCCCCAGGTGACACCGTCGAAATCGAAGATGAACTCGATGTCGTTCAGGGTGCCGTCGGCCTTCCTGCGCGCCGCCAGATGTTTCGTTCCCAGGTAGCCGTACTCCTCCCCGGTGGAGGCCATGAAGGTGAGGGTGTGGTTGTACGACCGTCCCGAGAGGGCGTGGGCGACCATGAGGACGAAGATGACCGATGCGGCGTTGTCGTTGGCACCGGGCGCGTTGTACATGGAGTCCAAGTGAGCGTAGAGCACGATCTCCTTTTTCGAGGCGCCGGGTATCTTCCCGATGATGTTGGCGGTGGTCATGCCGGGGGTGAATTTCACCGTATAGTCCATGACCACGGGAAGTTTTTCGGCCACGGCGCGTTCGAGGAGGGGAACGTCGGGACGGCCCACGTTCACATTGGGGATGCCGCCGGTCTCCTCGTCATAGAACCAGTAGGGGCGGGGCGCGGCCCATTTTTTGGGCGAAAGGGTCACACGGCCCAGGATGTCGCCGGTGACCGGCTCCACGAGGTCGTATTCGACGCGCGGGGTCCCGCTCTTCACCAGAATGCCGGTGAGGCCGCCGTCCGGTGTCGAACGGGTGCCGTGGCTGGGGTAGTGGTCCAGAGGCCTGCCGTCCACGGTGAACAGCGGCTTTCCGACCAGCTCCCATTTCTCGAAGGTCAGCTCGTCCACGATCACCTCCGGCGCCGCCTTCGCCATCTCACGGCGGACGATCTCCTGGGCGGCGTCCATTTCCGGGGTGCCCACCCAGCGTATGCCCAGGTCGGTGACCAGTTCATCGAGCATGGTGTCGAGGTACGCCTTACGTTTTTCGGGGGTTTCGACGAGGTGGCGGCTGTCGGGAAGGCCCGTTCCGCCGCCGCAGCCGCCGGCGAGGGCCGCCGCTCCCAGTGTTCCGATGAACGCGCGCCGTTTCATGGCTGAATTCCTCCCGGTTGTGAAACCATGGGGATGCAATCGTTTCCATTCATGAGCAATGAGTATAGTATACGATTCTCCAGCCGGAACGGCAAATCCTTCCTTGCAGTCAGATACAGGCAGGCGTGCGAACTTCTTCAGGCGGGGGTCACAGGGAGCCGGAGAGCATGGAACGGCAGACATCTCCGGCATCTGTATAGCGAAACTCCCGCAGTACATCCGTCCCCCATTATAAGGGGGGACCGGACGAAGTCCAAGGGGGTCTTTTGGCAGGGAGGTTCAGAAAGGCGACACTCACCCCCTGTCACTGCCGTGACATCCCCCTCTCTCGCTCGCGAAAGAGGGGGAATCCGTGCGGCAGGGACTTCCTGGCGTGCAACACCCCATCTCTTAAAGACTTGAGAGAAGGGGCCGGGGGATGAGTTCTGAGCATTCTGGACCGGACGAAGTCCAAGGGGGGTCTCTTCGCAGAGAGCCGGAGAGCATGAACAAAGCAGCCTGCGCGCGCAATATTATCCTTGCCGCACCGCACATATGTGTTACATTCTATTCTTCGTATGGTACAACAGACGGAACAACCTCCTTCGACCACCTTTCCTCAAACACGGGAGACGACCATGAACGCCGGGCGAACGAACAGCGGCATCACTTTATGCGCGGGATTGATGATACTGGCATGTGCCGTGGCATCCATGACGGGATGCTCGGGTGAGCCGCCGTGGAAATCGGTGAACGACCAGGTCATGGCGGAAAAGAATGTCACCGCCCGCAGCCGCGACGACATCCCGAAAACGGGCGTGACACCGAACCTCGCCCCCGGACAGGTGGTCAAGAGGGACGACCTGCCGCCCGTGGACCTCGCTCCCGGCGTCACCGCCAAGATCTACTGGGGCAAGGGCGCCATGGTGGCGTGGGTCACCATGCAGCCCGGCGCTTCCATACCCCGCGAGGAACTGCCTTCAGAGCGGCTGATGTTCGTCCGGGAAGGCTCGCTCAAACAGCTGGTCAACGGCAGAATGACCGACATGGAGTTCCGGGTCAAGAAAACCGACTGGACCGCGAATCCCCACATGGACATGCTCTATCTCACCGAGGGCGCGATGAGCGAGGTGACCGCGGGGGAGAACGGCGCCCAATTCCTGGAAATCTACCGGCCCGTGCGCACCGACTACATCGAAAAGGCCGGCGGGAAGAAGCCGGGGAACATCCTCGCCGGCTCCTATGGCGTCACCCCCTCGATCCCGGCGAACCGGGTGATGAATTTCTACGACGTCCAGAAGATCGACCTGTCCAACACCACGCTGTATTCACGCATCATCACCGGGAGCGGCGTGCAGTTGAGCTTTCTCTATGGCGAGCCGGGCCGCGTGTCCGATTTCCACGCCCATCCGGAGGAGCAGCTCATGATCGTGCTCCGCGGCGGCATCAGGGAAACGGTCATGGACC
>CAYNWJ010000054.1:0-10482 GCA_964400815.1 uncultured bacterium | reverse complement strand
GGCTCCATGTCGACGACATGGAGCCGGGCGATATCTGCTATCTCCCGTCGAACATGGTACACCGTGGCGAGTACGGCCCCAAGGGCTGCGACGCTCTCGATGTGTTCTGGCCGCCGCGCGCGGATTTCATCGAGAAACGGGCGGCCCAGCTGGAGAAGTTCCGGGCGATCATCCCCGAAGACGCCCGCGTGGTGCTGGAGCATGACGGCGAGACGCAGGAACCGAAACTGAACTTCACCGAGGGACCGTCATGGCTCGACGGCGCCCTGTATTTCTCGAACATGTGGTTCGCATCCGACTGGAGCGCGGGCGATCCGAAGCGGAGCAATCTGATCAGGATGACCGGCGACTCCATCGAGGTCCTCGTCCGGAACATGCAGACCAACGGCACCATGCCCATGGCCAACGGCAACCTGGCGGTGTGCGACATGTTCGGTCACCGGGTCATCGAGATGACCCCCGACGGCCGGGTGGTGCGGACGCTGGCCTCGGAATACGACGGCGTGCCCCTCGACGGCCCCAATGACCTGGTCATCGACGCGAAGGGCGGCATGTACATCACCGATCCCCAGTTCACCCCCGGCCTCGAGAAGACCCAGCCCGGAAAGGCGGTGTATTACCGCAAACCCGGCGGCGAGGTCATACGCGTGGTGGATCCCGGCGAATTCGGGCAGCCCAACGGCATCCTTCTGAGTCCCGACGGGAAGACCCTCTACATCGCGAACACACGCAACATGCCCGTGGGAAACCATGTCGGCGCCTATGACGTGAACCCCGACGGCACCCTCTCGAACAAACGGCTCTTCGCCAAGGTCCACGTTCCCCCCGCAATCAGGGACAACGAGGACATCGTGACGGGCTCCGACGGCATGACCATCGACGTGCACGGCAACATCTATGTCGCCACGGCGCTGGGCCTCCAGATATTCGACAACACCGGCGAATACATCGGCATGGTGCACTTCCCCATCAGGCCCGTAAGCGCGGTCTTCGGCGGCGAGGACATGCAGACCATCTACTGCACCTGCGCCACGAGGATATATTCCATACGGACGAACGTCAAGGGACTTCAGTACCCGCTGAAATAACCCGATGACCCGCATCATGGCGGACCGGGGCATACTGCCCCGCCGCTTTTTACGCAGCGGACACCGGGCGCATGAAGTAAAAGGAAACAGGGAGAAGCGATGGAACTACGGCAGTGCGGAACGACGGGACTTTCCATGTCGGTCCTCGGCTATGGATGCTGGGCCTTCGGCGGCGGGAGCTACTGGGGGGAGGATCACGACCAGAAGAACGTGGACCGGCTGGTGCGGTACGCGGTCGACGCGGGCGTCACCTATTTCGACACCGCGGAGGCATATAACGACGGCAGAAGCGAGGAATCCCTCGGCAGGGCGCTCAAGGGCATCCCCCGGGATTCCGTCGTCGTCGGAACCAAGGTCCTGCCGGGGAACGCACATCCCGAAACCCTCGTCCGCCACTGCGAGGAATCCCTCAAACGCCTCGATCTCGATCACGTGGACCTGTACATCGTCCATTGGCCCCTCACCCCGCTCGCCATCGGCTCCTTCGGCGACAGCGCGGGCGCCGCGAACCCGCCCGTCGTGGACGACGTCTTCGCCACCCTCATGAAGCTGAGAGACCAGGGAAGGATCGGCCACATCGGCGTAAGCAATTTCGGCGTGGAATTCCTGCGGGAGGCCATGGACACCGGCGCGGTCGTGGCCTCGAACCAGGTGGTGTACAGCCTCCTCTCCCGGGGGATCGAATTCGAGGTGGCCCCCTTCTGCCGCGAACACGGCATCGGCCTGACCGGCTACATGACCCTCCTCCAGGGCATCCTCGCGGACGCCTGGAAGTCCATCGACGACATCCCGCCGAAACAGCGGCGTTTCAGGCTCTTCGACAGCGCGAAGTGCGACGCGGCCCGTCACGGCGAATCCGGCGCGGAGGAGGATATTGCGCGGGCGCTCGACGCCATACGGGACCTCTGCCGCGAGACCGGCTTGGACATGGCCACCCTTGCGGTGAAGTGGGCGATCGCCAACGAGGCGATGACCTGTGTCCTTACGGGTTCACGCACCCTGGACCATTTCCGCCACAATGTGGAGGCCGCCCGGAAGCCCCTCGATCCCGCGATAAAAACGCGCCTCGACGAAATCACCGATCCGGTCAAACATAAACTGGGGCCGAGCCTGGACCTGTTCGAGAGCGCGGACAAGGACCGGAGCAGGGTCCGGGGAACGGCCGGCTCCGCGGGCGGCGGATCGATGGTATGAGAACCGTCTCGAACCGGTATACATGAACGGAATGCGCCGGATACGGCCGCCGGAACGACACACCAAACGAACAAGCGAGGAACCATGGCACTTGATTTGAAGGGCGTCATCACACCGGTTGTTACGGTGTTCGACGGGAACGAGGAGATCGACGAGCGGGGGTTCAGGAATATAGTGGAATACCTGGTGGAGCATGGCGTGTACGGTGTCTTCGCCTGCGGCGGACAGGGCGAGGGCGTGGCGCTTTCCCCGGACGAGAAGAGCAGGCTGCTCGACATCTGTCTGGAGACCGTCGACGGCCGTGTCCCCGTCCTCATGGGCACCGGCGCGGTTCCCACCCGCGCGGCCATCGAGAACACCCGCCGGGCGAAGGACGCGGGGGCGGACGCCGCAACCATCATCACCCCCTACTACATCGGACCCAACCAGGACGAGCTCTACGACCACTACCGCGCCATCCTCGACGCGGTTGACATCCCCGTGCTGATCTACAACAACCCCTGGCGCACCCATCTCAACCTCCTGCCCGAAACGGCGGCCCGCCTGTGCGAGTATTCGCCGAACATGATCGGCATCAAGGATTCAAGCGGCGACCTGTCCATGACCATCAAGTACAAGACCCTCTGTCCGGAGGGATTCAGGGTCTTCATCGGCCGTGACCAGCTCATCTATTCGGCGCTGTGCTCGGGGATCGACGGCGCGGTGGCGGCCACATCCAACGCCGCGGTGGATCTCGTGGTCGGTATCTACAACGACTTCATCGCCGGCAGGACTGACGAGGCATGGGAGAAGCAGAAGACCCTCGTGCCGCTGCGGGAATTCTTCTCCCAGGGGACCTTCCCGGTGATCGTGAAGGAGGCCATGATGCTCCAGGACCTTCCCTCGGGACCCTGCCGCAGGCCGGTGGCGCCCCTGCCTGAAGCGAAACGCGATGCCCTGCGCGCGGTGCTCAGGGGCATGGGGCTCGACGTGGTGAAGTGATGGGGCGTCAAGCCGGTTCGCCCCCGCCGGATATGATACGAGAAACCATCTTTCACACAGCATCGAGGATCACCCATGTCCAACCATGCATCCGAAACCAACAGCCGCGGGAACATCATCTTCCTCGTCATCGCCGCGGTCTGTTTCGTCATAACAGCCGCCATGATTGCGATGGGCCGCGGAGGAGACGCCGGCATTCCCTTCGTGGGTACCCTCGTGGCGATGGCCTTCCACACCCGCGGGCCGGGACGGCTCCGGGGCAACTCCTTCACCTTCTGGGTCTTCGCCTTCCTGGCGGCGGCCATGTATTATCCCTTTCTCTTCACCGCCTGGGGATTCAACACCATGAAGCTGGTCCGGCCCCTCTTGCAGGTGATCATGTTCGGCATGGGGACCAAGCTGAGCGTGGAGGACTTCCTCAGGGAGTTCCGCCGCCCGAAGGGACTGATCCTCGGGACGGTTCTGGTCTTCACCATCATGCCGCTTGCGGGGCTCGCGGTGGCGAAGCTGTTCGGCTTCGATCCCGAGGTGGCCGCGGGCGTCATCCTCATCGGCTCCTGTCCCGGCGGGGTCGCGTCGAACGTGATGACCTTCCTCGCCGAGGGCAACGTGGCCCTGTCCGTGAGTGTCACCACCTTCGCAACCCTCATCTCACCGCTGGCGACTCCGCTTCTCATGAAGGTCTTCGCCGGCCGCCTTGTGGATATTGCCTTTCTGGGCATGATGCTCTCCATCCTCAAGCTCATCATCCTCCCCGTGGCCGCGGGACTCGTGGTGAACCGTCTTCTGCGCGGCCGCAGACAGTGGCTCGACCGTATCCTGCCCCGGCTCTCCATGACCGCCATCCTGTTCTTCGTCACCATCGTGGTCGCCCACTACCGCGACCAGCTCATGGTGGTTGGTCTGGCGCTCATCGGCGCGTCCGTGGTCCACAACTTTCTCGGCTATGTCCTCGGCTACTGGTCGGCCAGGGGGCTGGGCCTGTCGGAACGCGACTGCCGCACCATGGCGATCGAGGTCGGGCTCAAGAACGGCGGCATGGGCATGGGGCTGGCCATCGACGTCCTCAAGAGCCCCGACGCCGCCCTGGCCCCGATCATCTTCGGCAAGTGGATGAACATCTCCGGCTCGGCGCTCGCCAACTACTGGCGTCAGCGCCCCCCGGCGGACGAACCCGAACCCGCAACGGAAAGCTGACATCATGACCACCCCGTACAGAACAGCAATCGTCCTGTGCTCCTGTCTCCTCGCCTTCGTCCTGTGCGTGTCCTGCTCGAATGACGGCCGTGACGAGGCCCCGGATGCTTCGACTGTGACCGCCGTTCCCTTCGAGGACGCCCTCGCCTTCGCCGGCCGTCAGCTGGAAAGAACGGTGGATAGCATCGGCGACGCCGGCCGCTTCCCGCGCTTCGTCAATGACGCGGGGGAATGGGAGACCACGGACAGCTCGGCCTGGTCGGGCGGTTTTTTCGCGGGGTGCCTGTGGTACATGTACGAGTATACGGGGGCCGATGTGTGGCGGGAACGCGCCGAACGCTGGACTGCCTCCATGGAGGAACAGAAGCACAACACAGCCAACCACAACAACGGTTTCATGATGATGCCGCCCTTCCTCAACGGCTGGCGGCTGACGGGGAACGAGCACTACGCGGAAGTGCTTCTCGAGGCGGCGCGGTCGCTGGCCACGCGGTACGACCCACAAGTCGGGATGATCAAGGCCAATGAGATGGAACAGTGGTCCTTCCCGGTCATGGTGGACACCATGGTCAACATCGAGCTGCTCTTCTGGGCGGCGGAAAACGGCGGCGACCCGGTCTGGAAGGACATGGCGTCAACCCATGCCCTCAACACCGCCGAACACCACATCCGTGAAGACGGCAGCACCGTGCAGGTGGTGGACTTCGATCCGGAGACGGGGCGGGTGCTCGGGCACGACACCCTGTGCGGCCTTTCCGGCGACTCGGCGTGGATGCGGGGACAGGGACAGGCGCTCTATGGCTTCACGAAGGCCTTCGAATACACCGGCGACCATCGCTTCCTCCATGCCGCGCGCCGTGTGGCGGACTTCTTCATCGGGAGCCTGCCGGAGGACCACGTGCCCTTCTGGGACGCATCCGACCCGGCGATACCCGACGCCGTGCGCGACACGTCCGCGGGAGCGGTGGCGGTGGACGGTCTTCTCGATCTGCACCGTCTCGAGGAGGAACCCGGCAGGAAGGAGACATACCGCACCGCCGCCGAATCGGTCCTGTCCGCCCTCGCCTCGCCACGGTGGCTTGCCGATCCCCTGAAAAGCCCCGGCATCCTCGATCACGCCACCTGGAAGAAGCCCACCGATCCCCAGGCGGACACATCCCTCATCTGGGGGGACTACAACCTCGTCGAATCGCTCATGAAATACCGCGAACAGGCGTCAAACGGCGGAGAGTGACGGTGGCCGAACGGAAATTCAGAACGGGAGCCGTGCTCACCGTCGCCTTCGCCCACCTGGTCCACGACACCTATTCGGCCTTTCTCCCGCCGATCCTGCCGCTCCTGATCGCGAAGATGGGGTTTTCCTATTCGCTGGCGGGGCTCCTGTTCATGGCCCAGCGGATTCCGTCGCTTCTGAATCCCCTGGTGGGGGTGGCGGCGGACCGCTTCGGCGCGCGCTGGTTCATCATCGCCGCGCCCGCGGTGACAGCCGTCATCATGAGCGTGCTGGGGATAATCCCCTCCTATCCGCTGCTCCTCGCCCTGCTGATCGTGATGGGCGTCAGCTCGGCGCTCTTCCACACACCCGCTCCCGTCCTCGTGCGGCGCGTGGCGGGAGACAGCATCGGGCGGGGCATGAGCGTTTTCATGCTCGGCGGGGAACTGGCCCGCACCCTGGGCCCGCTCACCATCCTGGGCGCGGTGTCGCTGTGGGGTCTCGAGGGCACCTGGCGGCTCATTCCGCTGGGGCTTGCCGCATCGGGGATCGTATATGTACAGTGCGGTTCCATCCGCGTCTCGCGGGGCATCGACCGGTCGGCGGATTTCGCGGGCATGCGCCGGACGCTTCTGTCCTTCATGCCGGCGTTCACCGTGATCGGGGGGATCACCTTCTTCCGGGCCTTCATGATCGCGGCGCTGACCTTCTTCCTGCCCACCTATCTCACCAATCAGGGGGCATCCCTCCAGGTGGCGGGCATATCGCTGGCCATCGTGCAGGGCGCGGGCGCGTTCGGCACCCTCTGCTGCGGCACCCTCTCAGACCGTATCGGCCGCAGGCGCATGCTCCTGATCGTCTCCCTCGTCACGCCCGTCTTCATGCTCGTCTTTCTCGCGGCGGAAACCACCATCTTCGCCGTCCCCCTCCTGGGGGTCATCGGCTTCACCCTTTTCGCCACCGCCCCGGTGCTCCTCGCCTATGTGCACGATGTGGATTCCGAGCACCCTTCGCTGGTCAACGGCGTCTATATCACCATCACCTTCGTCATCAGCTCCACGGTGGTCTTCGTCGTGGGGAGAATGGGCGACACCATCGGCCTCGAACCGACCTACCGCATCGCCGCCTTCCTGGCCTTCGGGGCGCTGCCCTTCGTACGGCTTGCGGGGAAACGCGTCCCCGAAGCAGCCCCCGTGCATGCGGAGGGTCTCGACGAGTCGGAACTGGAGTAGTTCAGGCGCCTGCCATCGCGGCGGGTTTTTCGGGCCGTTCGTCCGATGCCGCCTCCTCCGGCCCCGCGCCGGAGTCCGGCGAGGCGAAGGGGGCCATGCGGCCGTGGTCGGGAGGCGTCATGCCGTTGTAATACGAGCAGGCCGCCTGGTAGCGGATGTCCTCGAGCCACAGGGAAAAATACTCCCGGTCCCTGATGAACCGTCCGGCCAGTGTGAACGGATTCGAAAGCAGGCCGAACGCCGGACCGAGCAGTTCCGAGGGATCGCGGAAGCATTCCCAGTCGCAGGCGCGGCAGAAGGCGGGCTTTTTCAGGCTTTTCCAGTCGAGATCGTAAAATGGTCCGAGGTTTTCATTGCCCCTGAACCCGCAGGGAAAGGTGTGGCCCGAAGCGGCGTCGATATAGAAATAGTCGATGCCGCCCCGGCATGGCGCCCCCTGCATGACGCCCGATTCGTATGACCGCACGAGGGCCAGGAGGCTCGACCGGGGGGTGAAGATGCGGATGTCGCTGCGGAATGCGGGGATGGTCTCCATGAGTGCACGGAACATGAGGCCCTTTTCCCTGCCGGTGAAGCGCACGACCGTATCCGCGCTGGAGGCGCCGTACACCGCCTCGGTCGTTCCGTCACCCGTCCCCTGCACGCTCATGGGATAGCAGGCGCTCGCGATGGTGAACCCCATGCCGGTCACCCGGCGGTAGAACCGGGCGAACATCTTCCGCCAGCGGCCCGTATATGCACCGGAGTCGGCCTCCGCCATTTCGTCGCACAGCGCGGGATCGGCGGGACCGCCGGTGTTGCGGTTGACGCCCAGGTTCACCGAAGGATGGACACTGTAATCGCGGAATATGTCGAGCGCCTTTTCAATGCCCGCGGTCACGCCGGGAAGGCCGCGCATCCGCTCGTGCACGGCGGGATCGGCGGAATCCATGCTGATCCAGAAGGTGTGGAGACCGGTCGCGGCGATCCTTTCCGCGATGCCGTGGACACGCGCCTCCCAGCCCGGTCTTTCCACGCCCGCGAAGACAAAACCGTTCGTCCCCGTCCGCACATAGGGGATGCCCGCCCGATGGGCATGTTCGATGAGCCCGAAGAGGTCATCGGCCCGGAGAAGGGGCTCGCCGCCGGTGAATGAGAGGGCCCGAACACCGTAACGCGCCGCCGCGTCGATCATACGCCGCACCTCGTCCGGCGGGAGGGTGGCCCGCCGGAAGGAATTGCTGACGCGCAGTTCGCACTGGGGACAGGTGGCGTTGCAGGCGTTGGAATACTGTATGATGAGCTGGCCGGGACTGCGCCCCGAAAGCAGCGGAAGCAGGTCACGCATTCTGGCGAATGAAGAACGGGTGTGTCGTGGCATGGGTTCACCTTCGGCAATTCGATCAGTACAATTCCCACAAAGATCGCTCCCTGGTGTTACCACGGCATGAAATTTCCGTGTGTGTTTCGTGAGAAGCAATTGCCCGCTGAAATTTTTCGGCGGCGGCCATCGTCATAGAGACTGAACGCCGCATCGATCAAGAACAGGAAAACAGTCCATCATACAGGGAGGCCGGCCATGGAAGTCTTCATCGTATTCGGTTCGATCACGGCAGTCATTCTCGGCACGGCATGGTTCCATCACGACGAACGTGTCAGGCTCATCGGGCAGGGCATCGATCCGAACGGCCCCGTGGCGCCCAAGGCCGGGACGGGAAGCCGCGCCTTCTTCTTCGGACTGATCGCCCTCGCAGCGGGGCTCGCCGCCGTGACATCATCGCTCATCCTGTGGGATATCGACAGCCATACAATCCACATCGCCGTTCCGGGGATTTTCATCGGGGCCGCGTCGATCCTCTACTGGCGGATCACCGCCGGCGACAGGGAATATGCGCGGACGCTGGTGGAGCGATCCTTCGGGGGGAAGTGAAAGAAGCGGGCAGTGCGAAAGAAACCGTGACAGAACGAACGGCTGATGAGACCGCCACAATGAGGTCTCATCAGCCCATTCACATGCTCATGCGCGGCTGACTATGGCCGGCATGATCGACACATGTCCCGCAAACCGCCGGAGTGCCCCCATTTCCCGGAATGTCCCGCACACGGCCGCTTCGATGTCCGCGAATACCCGGCCGGGCGACGGAACATCCTTACGTCGCAATCGCGCAATAATGTCTTGAAATCCCTCCACCCATGGTTGTATCATGGAACAGAAGCGCGCTTGCGTGCTTCATGCCCTGCGCCGCCGTCATTTTCATACCTCATATTCCCATCCGGGGGACACCGCCATGGAACGCACCGAATCCTGCCGCGCAAAGCTGGAAAGGATGAACAGGACCCTTCGCCACGAGGAACCGGACCGCGTGCCGGTGAGCGATTTCTTCTGGGGGAGCTTCGTCGAACGCTGGAAACGTGACCTGGGCCTCCCGGCCGACACCGACATCTACCGGTACTACGACCTCGACTGGATCGTCACCGTCCCCAACATGGACCCCCGCATCGCCCCTTTCGAGATCATCGAGGAAAACGACGAACAGGTCATCGTCCGCACCGGATTCGAGGCGGTGATACGCAAGAAGTTCCATGACCCCATGCCCGAATTTTTGTCCTTCGACACCGACACCGTGGAAAAGATGAACGCCTTCCGGTTCGACGATCCCCGGGACGACCGTCGCTATCTCTGCGGCGGCGACAACCAGATCGCCGGAGTGGGGGACGGTTTCGCCCGCAACAGCCCGCCGTGGATCGATACCGTAAAGGCGCTCCATCCCGATTTCCCGGTCTATGGCAGCATCTGCGAGGGGCACGAGATGCTCTGGCGCATCGTCGGCTCGAAGAACGCCCTTCTCTGGATGGGACTGTATCCCGACGATATCGCCCGCTTCGTCGACCGTATCAACACATTCTCGGTGGAGATGACGAAGGCGCAGATCGCGGCGGCGGAGGGGATGCTCGACGGCATGGTGATCTGGGGCGATGTGGCCTACCGCAAGGACATGCTCTTCTCGCCTGAGTTCTGGCGCGCTCATTTCAAGCCGGGCGTGCGGGCGATCATCGAGGTCTGTCACGACAGCGGCATTCCGGTCATCTATCACGGCTGCGGCAACGTCTCCCGTATCCTGGAGGACTTCATCGAGATCGGTGTGGACGCCTACAACCCGCTGGAGGCGAAGGCGGGGCTGGACGCCGTGGAGCTCCGGCGCGCCTTTGGCCACCGGCTGGGAATGTGCGGCAACATGGACGTGTACGAGTGGGCGCACGCCGGCATGGACCGTCTCCGCGAGATCGTGCTGACCAAGCTCAACGCGGCGAAGGGCGGGGGGTTCATATTCCAGTCCGACCACTCCGTCCCGTCCAACGTGAGCGGGGAACGCTACGATTTCGTCGTCGGCCTGGTCCGGGAGCACGGCGGCTATCCGCTGGACCCGGGGGAGTTCGATCTGCCGGATATGATCTGAGGCAATGGACCCGCCGGACGATGCACGTCCACGGATGTCCCGCATCCCCCATAAAACAAAGGGGGTATCAAGTTAAATAAGCATACATTTATACGTTTTGGCTCCATTGAAAACACCATGTATTATTGTATAACCCCTCC
>CAYNWJ010000053.1:14593-14860 GCA_964400815.1 uncultured bacterium | reverse complement strand
GCGAGGACATCATCGAGGCGAATTCAGCGGCCATCCGCGGCCAGCTCGAGCTCTTTCTCGATTTCGAAGGCTCCAACGCGGCTCTGATGGTCAACAACGCCGACTGGACGAAGAATGTCAGCTATCTCGCCTGGCTCCGCGACGTGGGCAAGTATTTCACCATCAACTACATGCTTAACAAGGAATCCGTCCGGCGCCGTATCGAGGACCGCGACCAGGGCATCTCCTACACCGAGTTCTCCTATATGCTCATCCAGGCCAACGACT
>CAYNWJ010000053.1:0-14583 GCA_964400815.1 uncultured bacterium | reverse complement strand
TCCAGCTTTACGACCGCGAGGGGTGCACCCTGCAGGTGGGCGGCAACGACCAGTGGGGCAACATCACCGCGGGCATCGACCTCATCCAGAAGCGCCGGCAGGTGCAGGCCTATGGCATCACCTTCCCGCTTCTCACCACGACGGCCGGCGAGAAGTTCGGCAAGTCCGAGGGGAACGCCGTCTGGCTCGACCCCGAAAAGACCAGTCCCTACGCCCTCTACCAGTTCTGGATCAGGACCGACGACCGTGACGCCGCCCGGTATCTCAAGTATTTCACCTTCCTCTCCCTCGAGGACATCGCCGATCTTCAGAAAGCCGTCGAGAACGAGCCCGAGAAACGGGAGGCCCAGCGGGTGCTCGCCGAGGAGTCCACGCGCATGATACACGGCGAAGAGGGGCTCGCCAGCGCACGGCGCGCGTCCGAGGTGCTCTTCGGCGGCGAGATCAGCGATTTCAGCGACCGCGAGCTCCGGGACATCTTCGCCGACGTTCCCTCGTCCACCATTCCGCGGCAGGAACTGGCGGAGGGCATCGGCGTGCTGGCCCTCTTCACCCGCGCCGGGCTCACCCAGTCCAACAGCCAGGCCCGGCAGATCGCGGCCCAGGGCGGCGCCTATGTCAACAACACCCGCATCGACGACACCCGGGCGGTCATCACCACGGAGCACCTTGCCAGCGAAACCATGCTCGTCCTCCGCAGCGGCAAGAAGAAATACCACCTGGTGAGTGTCACCGGCTGATGCATTCCGGGCGTTTCGCCGGCTGCCGGTCCCATTTTTTCGACAGTCGGTGATTTTCTGGTGCTTTGTATGGATTGTGTGGCGCCGCATGCCGCATATTGAGCGGCGGCGCCAGTCTCCATCCGCGTTTTTCTTTCCCCGCTCCCGTTCTTTGCGTATCATACCATTGCATCGCTGCACTCGATACCCCTCGCCACCCCCAACCGGGAGACTCCGCCATGCGAACCGTAACCACCGCAGCATTGGCTCTCATACTGGCTTCCGCGCCCGTTCACGATGCCGCGTCCCAGACCGTCACCATCAGGCCACGGGAATCCACGGCGCTTCTCGCCAATCCCGGCATGGGCTGGCAGACCTTCCATACCTTCGCCGACGAGGACCCGAACCTTGACGGACTGCCGAGTTCGTCGGCCTATTTCCGTTTCTACTGGAGCCAGGTCGAGCCGGAGGAGGGAGAGATCGACTTCGCCATGTTCGACGATCTCCTCGCCCACGCGCGCCGGGCCGGCCAGAAACTCGCATTCCGCATCATGTGCGCCGGGACAAACAGCGACTACATGCACGTCCCCGCATGGCTCAAGGAGGAGAAGGGGTGCCCCGGATCGGAATACACGCGCGGGGAGAACGGTGTCACGCACTGGGTGCCGGACATGGACTCGCCCGTGTTCAAGGAGGCGCACTACCGTCTCATCCGCGAGCTGGGGGCGCGCTATGACGGCCATCCCGAGCTGGACCTCGTGGACATCGGCACGGTGGGCCTGTGGGGCGAATGGCACATGAGCGGCACGGGAGTGGACATGCCCTCGGAGGAGACCTGCCTGGAGATCATCGACCGGTGGTGCGCCGCCTTTCCCTTCACGCCGAAGGTCATGCTCATCGGCCACGAGAAAGGCATGGTCCACGCCGTGGCGCGCGGATGCGGATGGCGGGCGGACTGCCTGGGCGACATGGGCGGGTTCTCGCCCACCTGGAACCACATGGAGAACATGTATCCCGTGCAGATCGAAAAGACCGGAGCCGAGGAGGCCTGGCGCAACGGTCCCGTGGCATGGGAAAGCTGCTGGCACATGCAGAAGTGGGTGGACGAGGGATGGTGCGTCCCCTGCATCTTCGACTATGCCCTCGACTACCACGGAAGCTATATCAACAACAAGTCCGCCGAAATTCCCCCGGGACGCCGCGCCGATGTGGAGCGCGTCCTCATGAAGCTCGGCTACCGTCTGGTCCTCCGTGAATTCACCTGCCCGGTGACGGCAAGCCCCGGCAAGCCCCTCGTGGTGTCCATGAACTGGGAGAATGCGGGTGTGGCCCCGCCCTATCGCAACCACACCGTCGCCTTCCGTCTGCGCAATCTTTCCACGGGCGGCGAAACCGTGGTGGCCACGGGTATCTCGTATCGCTCCTGGCAGCCGGGGGAGTTCGGCCTCACCGCACGCCCCGTGCTTCCGGCCGGTCTCGCGCCGGGAACCTATGACCTTTCCATCGGCATCGTGGACCTGGACAAGCGCCCGGTGGTGAACCTCGCCATCGAGGGCAGGGACGATGCAGGATGGTACCGGATGACGGATATGCGGGTGGAGTGAGGGGATGGAAAAGAATGAACCGGTATTTATGGGATGGCTCAAAGCAACTGTGGAGAAATTACAGGGACGACATCCTTGAATGCCACGCCAAATTGGGAGGCGTAATGCCCGTTGAAATTGCTTTATGGAATGTATCCGATGGAGCAGTGTCACAAATTGATTTTTCTACGATTACATCGGAAAAAAGACTTGAAAATATTATTTTCGAAGATGTTTCAATTTTAAGTGATTCATACATGATAATTGGAAAACAAATTAGGACGCCTTTTGGGACATTGATTGATATTCTCGCAATTGACGGCGATGGAAAATTAACAATAATTGAGTTGAAGCGTTCTAAAACACCACGAGAGGTTGTAGCTCAGGCACTTGATTATGCAAGTTGGGTTCAGGAACTTTCATACAAAGATATAATTTCACTATTCAATGAGAAAAATGGTAAAGAATTTGAACCAGCTTTCGAGGAGTTTTTCGGTGTAACAACACCCGAACGTATCAACCAAGAGCATGATATCGTCATCGTTTGTACCGAATTGGATAATGCAACAGAGAGAATAATTAATTATCTTTCTGATAATTACGGTGTACCGATAAATGCTGTATTCTTCAGATTTTTCACTGATAATAAAACTGATTATATCGCACGTAGTTGGTTGATAGATCCAACAGAAACAGGATCGAAACCTTCGAAAACTATTGAAAAATGGAATGGTAAAGATTTTGTTGTTAATATTGATGTTGATTCCAATGGTATTTCTTCCTGGGAAGATGCTGTTAAATACGGATTCGTTTCGGCGGGCGGAGGAATGTGGTACAGCAGGACGCTCAATCAACTTTTTCCCGGCGCCCGAGTTTTTGCCATGATGCCGAAAAAGGGTTATATTGGAGTTGGTATAGTCTTGGAACGCAGCAAACCAATAAAAGAGTTTGTGGTAGATGTCGGCGATTCTAAAATGATATCGATTTTAGATGTTGATATCAAAGCAAGCGGTTTGAAAAACCATCCGGACGACCTGGTTAAGTGCGAATATTTCGTGAGGGTTGAATGGATTAAAACGTTACAAGAAGAAAATGCATATTGGGAAAAAGGGTTGCGAGCGAATCAAAACAGCGCATTTAAATTACGAAGCAAATATACACTGGATAAATTATTGAATTATTTTAACATTGAAGAATAAATATCACTAAATAAATCGCTATTTAAAACATTAGTTTTACGCTATTATTAATATATGGGGTTGAATTTATGAAAAAGCATTTCCGGTTATATGGAAATATAGTTTGTTTGCATCTCTTGCTATTTGCTTGTCCGTCAGTCCACGCCAGCTACGGCATCTATGTGGGAAAGAACCTGACCGCCGACGGCAGCGTGTTTTTGGCCGGCTATGGCGACGAGCCCTCGAGCCACTGGCTGGAGATCGTTCCGGCCCGGACCCATGAACCGGACGCGACGGTGAGTGTCGGGGTCACCGACAGGGCCCGGTATCCCGGCGAACTCATGGACATTCCCCAGGCCCGCCGGACCTTCAAATACATCACCATGAGCTATTCGGCTTTCGCGGGATTTCCGGCGCCGCTGACCAACGGGGGGATGAACGAGCATCACGTGGCCGCCCGGGACATCTGGTCACCGTCCCGCCCCGAACTGCGGGAGATGACCCCGAATCCCCAGCGCGGGCCCAGCTACAGCGACCTCGCACGCATCGCCATGGAGCGGGCGCGAACGGCGCGTGAGGCGGTGGAGATCATCGGCGGGCTGATGGACGAGTACGGTTTCTCCACCTATGGCGGCAATTCCCATCTCTTCGCCGACCCCGACGAGGGATGGATCGTGATCAATTTCGCCGGTGGAAAGGGGCTCTGGGCGGCGGAACGCCTCGGCCCGGACGACATCAGGGTGTCGCGGCCCGGTTATATCGGCGAAATTCCAGGCGACTACATGGCTCATCCGGACTACATGGGCTCGGATAACCTCATCTCATTCGCCGTGGAGCAGGGATGGTACGATCCCGAATCTGGCGAACCCTTCAATGTCAACCTCATCTACGGCGACGGTGAAATGCGTCACGAGGCGGTGGCGATGATGGAGGAACGCCTGAAGGGACTGGCGCCGCGCATCACCCTCGAGGACATGATCGCCGCCGTCAGGACACCCGAGATCACGCGCGATTCCGCGGGGTACGGGACGGTGGCCCATCTGCGGGGGAACGTCCGTTCCGACCTCGGTGTCATGTGGATCGCGGCGACCTCGTCCACCACGGCCCCGTTCATCCCGTGGCATATGGGTGCGACCGGAGTTCCGCCGGAATTCGCCCGTCACCGGTATCTCACCGAGGACGAGGCGGCGGCATTCCAGGAGCCGGACGATCTCGGGCTCGAATCGACGCGGTATGCCTTCAGGGTTTTCAAGCGGCTCTTCTATCTTGTCGCGGCGCATCCGGCCGATTTTCTCGCGGAGGTGATACAGGCCTTCGAGGCCTTCGAGGCGGGCCTGATCAGGAGGCAGAAGGATGTGGAAACAACGGCCCGCATTCTCTTCGACGCGGGCGGGGAGCCGCTTGCACGGGACTATCTCACACGCGAAAGCGCGCGCGCGGCCATGGACGGTCTCCGGCTGGGCGAGGCCCTTGCGGGGAGCATCGAGGCACGCACGAAGGTACTGTATGGCATCGAGCGTCCCACGGGTGAAAAAAGCGGCGGTATCGTGGATGTGCAGGAGTGAGGCCCGCACCCGTCCGGGGAATCGTCACCGGCCCGGAGTCTGTTTATCGACGAGCACCCGCACGCCGGAAACATCGGTCGTCCGGCGGGCGCTCCAGAGATCGACCGCGCGCTGCATGTTCAGCCAGAGTTCCGGTGTGGTGTCGAAGGCCTTCGCCAGCCTGAGCGCCATGGGTGTGCTGATGCCTGATCGACCATTCACCAGTTCGGACAGGGCCTTCCGGGTCACCCCGAGCGCCCGGGCGCCTTCGGTTATGGTGAGACCGAGAGGATCGAGATACAGCTCCCTGAGGACCTCGCCGGGATGCATGGGATTGTGCATATTCATTTTTGGGCCTCATTCAATCAAAGTAATCCCTGGATGACCCGGGGTAGTACCCGTTTCAAGAATCGATACTCACAATACACGTCCCATCCGGGTAATGTATTGGAGATCGTGCTTGATCAGAGCTTTGGGAACGTTCAATCAACGCTCTCATTTCCCACGTTTTTGAAAAACATCGATAACGGCGCTTACTGTGTCATGCCGTCGATCCTCGCCACTCCCTCCTCGTATTCGAGTTCCCCGGCATCGATCTCACGGATCGAATCCAGGTCCTTTCCCAGGGAGAAGTGCCGCACCGGTGTGCCGAGCTTACGCGCCAGGAGCACCTCCTCATAGACGCCGTCGGCGATGATCCCGAACGTCCACAGCTCATCCGCCGCCCTGAGGAGGCTGTTGTTCGCCCTGCGGACCGTATCGCGCGGCACGGTGTCCAGCATGAAATATTCGAAGCTCATGAAGGGATTCACCGGCGCCCTGTCCATCTCCAGCACGAACCGGCAGATATGGTGCTTCATAAACGCCGTCACAGCCGAATGGGCGGTGAAGACCACCGGCAGGGGGTCGTGAAGGAGGCGGGCGGGGTGTACTTGTGCGGTCATGTCGTCGTTTCCCGTGTCTTTACCGCGGGCGTTCTTTCTTTTCAGCTTCCATTGCTGCGTTTTCGAATGAATAGTCGTTTACTCCTTGAACATCCCCTCGTCGATATGGTCCGGCTTGAACAGGGGCGGGCTCCAGTCCATGGGGAGGCTCGCCACATCCACCGCCGCGCCGTTGTGCTCGAGGTATGACTTGTATCCGGCGAGGAAGACGGCGGTCTTCTTGCGGATGTTGTCCAGGGGCTCGTAATTGACGCCCTCGAAGGTCCGCTGCATGTCGATCACCTGGGGGGCGTACCGGAAGAGCAGGCTGTCCTGCCATTCCGGGCTCCGGACCATCCCCGCGCTCACCGTGGCGTCGGTGCCGTAGATGGTGACCTGGAAGGAGTCGTCGTTCCGGCAGCCCTGCATGACACAGGGGAAGGACGGCTGATCGGCGGTTGCGGGATAGATGTAGGTGTCCTGGATATAGGTGGCCTTCATGTCGTCGTCGGCGATGACCGAGACCTTCTCCACGTCATAGCCGAGCACCTTCATCATCATGTACTTGAGATGGAAGTGCACGGCATAGTCGGGGGTGTTGCAGGTGGCCTGGACACAGAGGATGCGGCCTGCTTTTTCGAGCTTCCTCTTGAGCGCCGGGGCCTCGTTGTAGTGCTCGAACTTGGCGGTCATCATGATGGGGGTGCCATGCTTCGCCACCAGGTCGAGGAACCAGTCGATGTCCCGGAGGCTCCATGCGAAGGGCCTGCTGAGATAGACGGGGATGCCCGCCTCGATATAGGGCCTGGCTATGCGTGTCTGCCAGGGAACCTCGTACAGCCCGCCGAAGATCAGTCCGTCCACCTTGCCCACCATGCCGTCATAGGTGTCCACCGCCTCGCAGTCCATGCGTTCGGCGAATGACGCCCGGGCTTCGGGATTCACGTCCCAGCAGTGGGTGATGTCCATGTTGAGGAGCTGGGTGTTGAAGGCGCCGCGCCGGGGATTGTTGGCGGGCTTGTCTGGCTCGATGATGTCCGACCAGCAATAGGTGGTGAATGAGTAGGCCCCCACGCCGATACAGCCGATCCTGAGGCGTCTTTGCGTGGAGAGGGGCGCGGCGTCGCTCTTTCCGCCCGCGGCGACGGCTGCTGTGCCGGCTACTGCCGCGTTTCTGAGAAATCCCCTGCGGTTGTTGATGGCGCTGTTCTTTCCGTTCACGTTCGTCCTCCGGGATGGTATGTGTTTCCGTTTCGTTCTCGTTTACCTATAGATAACCGTTGCCGCCGATTCAGCGCAAGAATGTTTTGCTTGACGGCAATCCCCCCGTTTTCCGGCACAAACTTATATTTCGAGGTTTTTCAGTTTCTGAACCGGGATTTTCGGGATTACGGGATGAACCACGATTAGAATCCTGTCAATCCTTGAATCCCATTAATCATGGTTCAAGCGGCGTACGGTCAATCGTCATTCTTCCCTCGTTGCCAGCATCGGTTAATTGTGGTATTATCAATTGCACAAAGAATCATTTTTACCTGCATTTTGAATGTAATACCATACTTTATAATAGCTTATGTGAATTATCAGATGGGTTTATGGGTGATTGCCCGTATTTTGTCCGGCGGCTCCGGGTTTCAATACGGCGGCGGAAAATCCTTTCTCACGGCGCGGTAATATCGTACATTTATGCATTCGCGAAAATGCAAATCCGGTTATCAAGTTAAGTCAGCATCCATATACGATAATGTTGACCGGGCCTGAAACCGGGCATTTCAGGCTGAACTCTCTGGTTTTAATCGTCCCCCTCTCCCCCTGAAGGGAGAGAGGGAGCCCGACCCGTGGTGCTTTTCCTTCTCCCGCTTCGGGGGAAGGTGGCGCGAAGCGACGGAAGGGGGCTTCGCAGAGAGCTGCTGAATCATGTGTTGCTTATCTGACTGGATACCCGGAAATGTAAAAAACGGCGCCCGGACGGAGACCGCATGGAGCATTACGGCATCCTTTCGATCATCCCCCCCCTCATGGCCATCGGCCTGGCCTTCATGACCAGGCAGGTGCTGCCGTCGCTGTTCGTGAGCATCTGGATCGGTTCGGTCATCATCATGGGCGGGAATGTCACCGCCGGATTTTCCCACATGACCGTCGAGTATATCGCCGGATCCATCGCCGATCCCTGGAACGCCGCCATCATCGTCATCAACATCACCCTGGGCGGCATGATCGGCGTCATATCGAAATCGGGCGGCATGAAGGCGGTGGCCGACGGTCTCGGGAAGCGCGCCCGAACGGCCAATGGCGGCCAGCTGGTCACCTGGACGATGGGGCTCGCCATCTTCTTCGACGATTATGCCAACACGCTCCTCGTCGGCAACACCATGCGTCCCCTCTGCGACAAGCTGAGAATCTCCCGCGAGAAACTCGCCTATATCTGCGATTCCACCGCGGCGCCGGTCGCCAGCATCGCCCCGCTCTCCACCTGGACCGCCTACCAGATGGGCCTCATCCACGGGACCTTCGACACCATCGGCGTGGACATGAACACCTATGAGGCCTTTCTCCGTTCCGTTCCCTATTCGTTCTACAGTATCATGGCGCTGGTCTTCGTCCTCTTCGTCGGGTGGCTCGGAAGGGATTTCGGCCCCATGCGCACCGCTGAGATCAGGGCGCGGTCCACAGGACAATTGTTTGCCGAGGGCGCAACACCCTTGGCGAGCAGGGAACTGACCCACATGAAGATCAAGAAGGGCATCCCCCTGCGCTGGCAGAATGCCGCAATTCCCATCATGACGGTCATCACCATGATCGGGATCGGACTGTTCGTCGACGGGCGGGCGGAAATCATGGCGGGGGAGAACACCGCGCTCAGGGAACTGGTGACCGAACGGCCCTGGTCGCTCCTCGCGGTGGCCGAGATCATCGGTGCGGCCCACGTGGACAACGCCCTCATGTGGTCAACGTTCACCGGGACCATGGTGGCGATCGGTCTTGTGGTCGTGCAGCGCATCCTCTCCCTGCACGAGGCGATGGACGCCTGGGTGGACGGCGCAAAATCCATGGTGATCGCCCTGCTCATCATCGTGTTCGCGTGGGCCATCGGGGCCCTGTGCAGGGACCTGGGCACTGCGCGGTATCTCGTCGGCATCCTCGAGGGACGGATGTCGCCCGTATTCATCCCGCCGGCGGTCTTCCTGGTGGGCTGCGTCATCGCCTTCTCCACGGGGACCTCCTATGGCACCATGGCTATCATCATGCCCATCGCCGTGCCGCTGGCCTATTATCTCGGCGGCAGCGAAACCGGCGGTCTCTTCTTCGCCACCATCGGTTCGACACTGACCGGCGCGGTGTTCGGCGATCACTGCTCCCCCATCTCCGATACCACCATCATGTCCTCCATGGCGACAGCCTCCGATCACCTGGACCATGTGAAGACCCAGGCGCCCTATGCCGTGGTGACCGCCGCAGTGGCGATCGTGGTCGGGTTCATCCCCGCCGGCATGGGAGCGCCGCCTTTGCTTTCCGTGGCCGTGGGAGCCGCCGCGATCTTCGCCATCGTGCGGTACGCCGGGAAACCGGTCGAGAAAATCGCGGACGGCGGGACCTGAACGACGTCCAGGATTTCCGTTGTTCACGACGTTTCCCGTTGACACACCCTTCGCCGGCGCGTATGATGACTTGCGGGATGGATCTTCACCGCCGGCGCCATCCGATGATTCGTCATGACGACCACCCTTTCACGGCCCGATACGGAGGACTATCATGCGCACACCCCGAAGGATTATCCGGTTGCTTGTGGTAGCAGCAGTTGTTTCCACAGTGACATACAGCTTCCCCGCCCTGTGCCAACCCACCGCGGAGGAGGCCCTGGATGCCATGAAAACGGCCTCGGCGTTCATGACGGAGGAGGCTTCCACGCGCGGCGGCCATGTCTGGATGTATGCCGCCGATCTCTCCAGGAAGTGGGGGGAGATCCCCGCCCGGGAGTCGCAGATATGGGTGCAGGGGGCGACGAACGGCGTGGGAGAGATGTACCTGGACCTGTACGAGACGCTCGGCGATCCTCTCTGGCTCGAACGGGCGAAGCACACCGCCAACGCCATCGTATGGGGCCAGTATCCCGAGGGCGGCTGGCACTATCTCATCGATTTCGACATGCCGGGCATACGGAATTGGTACGACGAGGTGGCCTCCCGCTGCTGGGGCTGGGAGGAATATTATCATTATTACGGCAACTGCACCTATGACGATGACGCCACGGCAAGCTCCATCCGGCTGCTCATGCGGCTGTATATGCTCACCCTCGACCCTGCGTACCGGGAACCGCTTCTCAAGGGGCTGGAATTCGTCCTCGAATCCCAGTATCCCCGCGGCGGCTGGCCCCAGCGGTATCCGCTCATGTACGAGCACGTCAAGCAGGGCATCCCGGACTACACACATTATTACACATTCAACGACCATGTCATGCGCAACAACATCCTTCTCCTCTGGGACGCCTGGCGAGAGCTGGGCGACGAGCGGTACCGCGACGCCGCCGTGCGCGGGATGGATTTCTATCTCGTCTCGCAGGGAGGGCCCGACCAGCCGGCCTGGGGGGAGCAGCATCGCATGGACCTCCTGCCCGGCCATGCCCGCACCTACGAGCCGGCGGGGTATGACACCCGCACGACCACGTGGAACATCCGCGATCTCCAGTACTGGTACGCCCTCACCGGCGACAGGCGCTATCTCGACGCCGTCCCGGCCGCCCTCGACTGGCTGGACCGTGTGGAGATCAACGACGATCCCGCGAAGGGCTTCACCCACGCCCGCCGGCACGAGATCGGCACGAACCGCCCCATCTACATCTACCGGGAGGGTACGAGCATCGACAACGGCGGCTACTACATGACATATACCCTCGGCGAAAAGGGCGCGGGCGGCACCATCACCATCGACACCGACGCCCTCAGACGCCAGTTCGAGCGGACGAAATCGATGACCCCCGCGGAAGCCCGCGAGGCATTCGGCCTCGAAAAGACCGATCCCGCTCCGGGGCTCCCGGACACCGGCGCTGACGAGATAGCCGGGATTCTCGCGGCGCGCGACGACCGCGGCATTTGGCTGGAGGACATCACCATACGGAACTTCGACGATCCGCAGAAACCCGGGACCGTAATCCCCGGCATCATGATTCGGACCTATATCACCAACATGCGCAAACTGGCGGCATATGTGGCCGGAACCAGGGAATGACTGCGTTCGAGCCGGCAAGGTTCCTTGAACAATTGGAGAACCGCAAGTAACCATGATGGCGCCGATGGAAGAACGATGATTGAACGAACACCGTTTGAACCATGATGAAAGGGATGAAGGGATTGACAGGATTGTAATCACGGTTGATCCCGTAATCCCGTGAACCCCGGTTCGGCAATTGAAAAACCGCCGAAATACATATGTTTGCCGGAAAATGGGTGATTGCCTGTATCCCCTGTCCGGCTTGATTTTTTATTGGCAAATTGTTACATTTCCTACAGGTAAATGCTGAAATTACACCTTATCCGGGAGAAGAGACATGCCGAGAATCATCAGATTGACCGCCCTGTTTTCGCTCATCGCCGTGATCGCCTGCGCGGTGCTGTCATGCGGACAGGGGGACGAGAACATCCAGGTGGACATGCCGGCCGCGAAGCCCGCCAGCCTGACCGACATTCTTCCCGCCGGCGCGGGGCTCGAAAAGGTGACCGAGGGGTTCGATTTCGACACCGCCGGATCGCCCTGCTGGCAGTACGGGGTCCTGTATTTCACCAACAACAACTTCGACCCCGCTGATCGGAGCAGGACGGTGCGCATGGACGCTCCGGGCGACTACACCGTGCTGCGTGAGGACAACGGCGTCACAACAACCATTCAGCCGAGCGGAAACGGGACCTTCTATTGCTGCGAGATGCTCGGACACCGGGTTGTGGAGATGGACACCGGGGGAAATATCGTCCGTGTGGTCTGCGAC
This sequence comes from uncultured bacterium, assembly GCA_964400815.1. Taxonomy (GTDB): domain Bacteria; phylum Latescibacterota; class Latescibacteria; order Latescibacterales; family Latescibacteraceae. The sequence continues at coordinate 2,656 of CAYNWJ010000053.1, read as the reverse complement.
GAGTATGACGGTGTGCGGATCGACGGTCCCAACGACATCGTGGTCGACAGCAGAGGCGGGCTCTATTTCACCGATTCCCAGTTCATCGGCGATCAGCAGAAGATGCAGGACACGCCGGCGGTATACTATATGAAGGCCGACGGTTCGGTGCTGCGGGTCATCGACGACATCCCGTTCCCCAACGGCCTCTATCTTTCGCCCGACGAGGAGACGCTCTATGTCGCCAACACCCACGGCAGATATCTTCTCGCCTATGACGTGAATCCCGACGGCACGGTGTCGAACGGCAGGAATTTCGCCGAGCTTCAGATCACCGAGGCCAACGAGGAAACGGGCTTCAGCGGCGCCGACGGCATGGCGGTGGACAGCGAGGGGAACATCTATGTGGCCACCACGCAGGGACTGGGCATCCAGGTGATCGCGCCCGACGGCGCCCATCTGGGCAACATCCTCTGCGAGGCCGCGACCAACAATGTCAACTTCGGCGGGCCCGACATGAAGACGCTCTATGTGTCGGCGAAGGACGGCATCTACAACATCCAGTTGAATATTCCCGGCCTCAGGCTTCCCAAACGGAACTGAATGCACTTTTATGCGAGTGAAAAAATTTCGAAAATTCGCCTTAAAGTGTGACGCTCCGGCAAAAAGTCGATTTCTGAAAATTATTGATCAATAATAACAATCACTTACGTGCGCGTGAATGGCCATTTTTGGACTTTTTGCCATATCGTCAAGTGTGACCCATATCACGGCGCGGAACTGATTGTTTGGTTATGATACAAATTCGGGGGTTGCGGAAAGTGACTTGCCGCAATTGGATAAGTCCCGTATATTTATTGTTGTGGAGGGAACAGAATTCCGTCAGGAGTTACGCATAAGGAGTGTCGTTCATGAAACGGAGAGATTTCATAAAAACCACGTCGTCCGCCGGTGTGACCGGTGCGATGGCCCAGGCCTGTTCGTCCGCGGGAAACCGGGCGAAGCGGGTGCAGTTCGAGCGTCCGGCCAATCCCGGCCCCGGCTTCGACATTCATCCGTTCATCCGCAGCAACCCCGACGCCGTATTCATCTGGAAAACCGATGTGCCATCGAAGAAGGACAAGGAAGGGCTCAGCTCCGCCGGGTATGACATCGCGAAGGACCTGATCGTCAAGGTGCCCGAGGGCGGCTATTCCTTCTCCACGCGGGTCAATGTCAAGCCCAACTGGACCTCCGCCGGGCCCAAGGACGGGCATCCTGTCTTCGAGAAGCTCGGCGTCAACACCGATCCGGATTTCGTCATGGGCTGGGTCCGGGGCATGCGTGAGATGGGGCCGCAGGATTACTATATCCGTGAATGCTGCTGCCCGCGCCAGTGGGAGCCCATGGGTTACCGCCGTATGTGCGACGAGAACGGCATCGATCTCCGCGATCTTTCCTCCATGGATTTCTGGGAGCTGCCCGACGGCGACATCAATTTCATCGAGGTGCCGGGCGGCATCGTCTTCAAGAACGTGGGCTTCATGTCGCCCATGAACGAACCGAACACCTGCCTGATCAACATCGCCAAGATGAAGACCCACGGCATGGGTGTCACCGCCTCCATCAAGAACCTCCAGGGCATCAGCGGCCACCGGTTCCACAGCTTCTGCACGCCGCACGACCAGGTGCTCCGCCGCATGGACCGCCGCTATCACACGCATTTCCAGCGTAATTTCGAAAAGCACATAGAGGAACTCTACGCCAAACACGTCGAAATGGGCATCCCCCGATGGGACCGTCCCGAACCGCCGAACCGCTCGGGCATCTGGATGGAGCAGTGGGTGCAGCGCATGCTCGACTCCCTGAGCGTGACCCCCACCGCCCTGAACATGGTCGAGGGTGTCTACAGCCAGGACGGCAACGGTTTCGGAATCGGCCCCCACGAGAAGCTGGGGCCCTATGGCGTCACCAGCCGCGACTACATGTCGAACATCATGATCTTCGGCATGGACCCCTTCCGCGTGGACATCGTGACCCACTGGCTCGCCGGGCACGAACCGGGCAATTTCGGTCTCTTCCACATCGGCATCGAGCGCGGGCTGTCGGATGTGCTCGATCCCTTCGACATACCGGTCTACGAGTGGAAGAACGGCAAGGCAAGCCTCGCGAAACTGGATTCCTTCGAGCGCACGCCCCTCGTGACCTACTACCTCCAGCGGGATTACGGCGGCCAGAACGAGCCGGAGTTCCACCTCTGCAACGAGCCCTTCGACTACTCCGCCTGGAAGTCCGGCAAGAGGATGAGCGACATGTCGCCCATGTTCCGCGAGCTGGGCCGTGACGCCCGGGGCAGGATGGTCGGCGAGCTGACCGTGCCGGAGAAGGACAGGGTGTATGTGGACGTGGTGGACAATCACGGCGAGGTGCTCGCGCGGCTCGTCTCCCACGATCTCGAGCCCGGCAAACATCAGGTGGTGTGGGACGGCTTCGATCAGCCCGGCCTTTACAACTACTATGTCAAGGGCATGAAGTGGGACGCCCGCCGCAGGGAAGTGACTCTCGGCTGACAGCGGCCCACAGGAAACGAAGAAACCGGGGATGAGCGAGATCGTCCCCGGTTTTTTTATGCCGGTTATCCAGTTATTACTCCGGTGACTAATCTCGGGGGTTATCTGGAGCCAGGAAATCATACATC
>CAYNWJ010000052.1:12186-14899 GCA_964400815.1 uncultured bacterium | reverse complement strand
AAAAAGATATTCTACATCACCCAGGACATGGACGGCGACTACTGGATCGGCACGGACGACGGGCTGATCAAGTATGACACCGATCGCCGCTCGTTCATCCAGTACGGTTTCCGGGAGGAGGCGCTCAACGGTGTGGTGAACGGCATCCTCGAGGATGGCGCCGGCCGGCTGTGGATCAGCACGTTCAGGGGGATAACGATGCTGGACCCCGAAAGCTGGACCATCAGGAACTTCGATTCCCGTGACGGGCTCCAGGGCAACCAGTTCAACGCCAAGGCCTGTCTGAAAACACGGCAGGGAGAACTGTTCTTCGGCGGCAGAAACGGCTTCAACCGTTTCTATCCACAGGACATCCGTGACAATCCCCATGTCCCGCACGCAACGATCACCGCGTTCAGGTCATTCGACCGCGATGTCGCGGCTCCCGGCACGGTATCCGCCGACACGACCCATCACCTGGATCATACGGACAACTTCATCACCTTCGAATTCGTGGCCCTCGATTTCTCGACCCCCGGCAAGAACAGGTTCTCATACCACCTCGACGGCCTCGACGAGGGCTGGGTCCACGCTGGAAACCGGAGGAACGCCACCTATACCAACCTGTCGCCGGGGAATTATGTGTTCCGGGTGCGGGCGGCGAACAGCGACGGCAGGTGGAGCGACGAGGAGGCGACCGTGGCCTTCCGCATCGTGCCGCCCCTGTGGGGAACCGGATGGTTCCGCGCGCTCATGGCGCTCCTTCTCGCGGGGGCGGCCTATGGCATTCACCACAGACGGATGGTGGGCCTGAAACGCCAGCGGAAACGCCTCGAGGACGAGGTATCGAGCCGCACCGCCGAACTCCGCCGAAGGACCATCGAGCTCAACGACGAAAGGCAGCGGCTTTTCGCAGTGCTGGACGCCCTGCCTGCCCTCGTTTTCCTGCAGAACGGAGACCGCTCGCTGATCTTTTCCAACCTGATGGTGGAGAAGGAGTTCGGCGGCCGGGAAATGATACCGTGCCATGAACTGTTCATGAACACGGACACGCCGTGCGAGAGCTGTTCGGTGAGCCGCGTGCTGGAAACGGGACGGCCGTGCAGGGAGGAATGGAAACCGCGGAACGGCAGGACCTACCAGCTTCACCGCTACCCCTTTCCGGACGTGGACGGCTCCCCGATGGTGCTGTCGCTGGCCATGGACATCACGGACCGCATGCAGGCCGAAACGGAACGCCTGGCCGCCGAAAAACTCAGGGCGGTCCTCGAAACGGCCGGCGCCACGAGTCACGAGGTCACCCAGCCCCTCCAGATCATCAGCGGGCACGTGGAGCTCATGCTCATGCAGACGCCCGTCGACAGCGAGGTCAGGTCACGGCTCGAAAAGATTCGCTCACAGGTGGAGCGCATGTCGGAGACAACGCTCAAGCTCCAGAACATCACGCGCTACAAGACAAAGGACTACGCCTCGGGGAACAGGATCATCGACATCGATGGCGCGAGCGAATGAACGGAGAAACTGCCCCCCGGACGGCTTTCGGCATCTCGCCCCGCTTATCGGAAAAGACCACACATTTCAGAATCCGGTTATCAAGTTAAGTCAGCATCCATTTATACGTTTTGGCTCCATTGAAAACACCATGTATTATTGTTTAACCCCTCCGTCGCTTTGCGACACCTCCCCTGACAGGGGAGGCCATGTTCTGCAGGAGCCGACGGTACCCTGTTCCCCCCTTTTTCAGGGGGGATACGGTCGCAGACCGAGGGGGGTTATAGAATAACCCGGGTATCACGTCAACTCAGTTTCAACGTATTCTCTTTCGCGCAATTCAAGAGGTAAAAAAGCATGGTTTCCTGTTTTGCTTACCGAACTGGATACCCGGATTTCAGAATGTGAAGGCCGGGGTGGGAAGGGAATCGTGCGGCGAATACGCGGAAACGCGGAAATCGAAAAAGGAGCATCCATGAAGATTCTTGCCATATCGGGAAGCCCGCGGAAGGGGGGCAACACCGACACCCTGCTCGGTGTCGCCCTGGACGAACTGGAAAAACACGGCGCGGACACGGAGTTCATCTCACTCGCTGGAAAGACCATCGCGCCCTGCACCGCCTGCATGGGCTGCACGAAGGAACCGCGCTGCGTCATCGGGGACGATTTCGACGCCGTTTTCGAAAAGATGCTGGCCTCGGACGGTTTCATCGTGGGATCGCCGGTGTATTTCGGGTCGGCCACGGCGGAAATGACGGCGCTTCTCGACCGCGCGGGCTATGTGGCCCGAAAGAACGGCGACCTGTTCAGCCGGAAGATCGGGGGAGCGGTGGCGGTGGCACGGCGCATCGGGCAGAACTTCACCCTCGCCCAACTGCTCATGTGGTTCATGATCAACGACATGGTCGTGCCGGGCAGTTCCTACTGGACCATCGCCTTTGGGAAGGGAAAGGGCGAGGTCACGGACGACACGGAGGGCGTGGAGAGCGTCCGGCGTCTCGCGGAGAACATCGCATGGCTGGGAGAAAAGCTGAAAGGCTGATGCCCGCCAACGTGTTACAAAACAATCAACCACGCACCGCCGGTCACTGATCCCGCCCTTCCTCCACCGCCGTCTGCCGCACCACCGGACGGCCGTTCTCGAAGTCATAGAGCGTCTTGCGCCTGAGGTCGGCCACGGCCAGTTTGTAGGTGATGTAGGCGTCGAGGTAGGACAGGCGGGTGCTCGAAAGGTTGCGGCTGT
>CAYNWJ010000052.1:0-12176 GCA_964400815.1 uncultured bacterium | reverse complement strand
CGCCGTTCTTGAAACGCTCCACCGAAATTTCATAGGTGCGCCGGGCAACCTCCCGGCTCTTTTCCAGCACGAGCAGACGGTTTTCCGCCGCCTCCACCTGCCGAACGGCGTCGCGGACGCTGTTGACGATCTCCTTGCGCTGTTCCTCCTGCCGGAGTTCAGAACGCTTGAGGTTCGCGCGGGCGCTTTCCACCTGGGCCTTGTTCACGCCCCAGTCCCAGATGGGGATGTTGACGGTGAAGGTCACGCCGCGGTTTGCGGGGCGGCGTTCGAGATCGTCCCAGCTCGAATCGAACAGATCGCGGGTCCCGGAACCGTAGGGCAGTTCCGGATCGCTGCGGCCGGTGAAATCGTAATAGGCGCTCAGGTCGGCGCTCAGCTCCGTCTGGGCGTCCGTCTCCCGCACGTTCAGCTTGTTCATCTCGATGTCGATCTCGCTTTCGCGCAGTTCGGTGCGGTTGCGGAGCCCATGACGGATGGCCTGATCGAGCCCGATTTCGATGTGAGAGTATTCAATCCCGGTCCTGATGCCCACCTCATCCTCTCCGGTCAGGCCGATGAGGGTCTTGAACCGGTCCATCTGCAGTTCGAGCGCCGCCTGCGCCTCGAAGGCCCCGGCCCGCGCCGTGGCCAGATCGACTTCGAGACGAAGCGCCTCCACCTCCGGAATGAGACCAGCTTCGAACTTCTGACGCGCCGTGTCATACTGGAGCTGCTGTTCATCGAGGGTCTCCAGACTGATCTCGTTCCTCCTGGTGGCGCGGTACAGGGAAAAGAAGGCGTTGGTCACCGAATAGACAACGTCCAACTGATTGCGGGTGAGGTTCAGGGAGGTGCGCTCGTAGTTCAGCGCGGCCCGACGGAGATTGGTCTTGATCTGGTTGAAGGCCGACAGGGGCTGGTTGAACCGGAGGCTCAGCGACGACACGAAGTCCTTGCGCTTGAGCGACTGGTCCGTCTCGGCGAAATAGTTCGATTCCTTCGACTGGTACATGCGTGACCGCAGGGTGAGACGGCCGTCCGTTGGCAGAGGCTGGTTGATGTCGACCTGCCCCTGGTAGCGCATGGTTCCCAGACTGTTGTACACCGGGAGACCGTTGGGGACGTCCACCTCGCGCATGGTCTCGTTCCAGCTCGGGGCGAAGAGGGTCATGTCCACATTGGTGCGGAAGCGGTACCGCGCGGCGTTGTAGTTCTGTTCCGCCTGGATGAGCGAGAGGCGGTTCGATTTCATGTCGTATCCCTTTTCGAGGGCTATTTCGATGGCGTCGTCGAGGGAAAGCAGCACCTCCGCCCGCGGGCAGGACGCCATCATGAAAACCGCGGCCGCGCCCGTGATGACAGCCCGGACACGCCGCGCCGTTTCGCCTGAAGTCGTAAGAAACATGAACTGAATCCTCCCCTTCGTCCGGCCGTCAAGCAGACCGGGCGTCAGTCACTGATGGTTGGTGTGGACAATGCGAATATCGGAAGAGAAGCGCCGTCACTCGTAGCGCAGCGCATCGATGGGGTCCATGCGTGCCGCCCGCCGCGCGGGATAGACGCCGAAAAGGATCCCGACACCGACGGATACGCAGAATGACAGCATGATCGACTGAATGGACACGATCGTCCGCCAGTCTGCATAGGCCGCGATCGCCCTCGTGAGACCGAATCCGACGAAAATGCCGATCAGCCCTCCGGCGAAGCTCAACATCACCGCCTCGGTCAGGAACTGTCCCAGAATATCGATACGCGTCGCCCCCGAGGCCCGCCTGATGCCGATCTCGCGGGTCCGTTCGAGGATGGAGGCGAGCATGATGTTCATGATGCCGATGCCGCCCACGAGAAGCGAGATGCCCGCGATGGCGCCCATGACGATGTTGAAGATGCGCTGTGTCTGGGCGCTCTGGCGCAGAAGCGCCTCGGGCACGGTGATGGTGAAATCCTGGACGCCGTTGTGTCTGCGGTCCATGGTGTTCTTGAGGATGTTGGCCGCCTCCTGGATGCGCGTCACATTGGAAACGCGGGCGATGAAGCTGTTGATCTCGCTTTCCTGGGACTTTTCCCACCCCTTGCCCGGGGTATAGGTCATCTGCTGGTCTATGTTGGTGAGACGCTTGAGAGCCACGGAGATGGGTATGTAGATGTCGCTGTTCATGTCCTGCACGGGAAGCCCCTGCTGCCTGCTCGCGGAGACCGATTTCTCCTCCATGACACCGATGACGGTGAACCAGAGGCCGCCGATCTTGATGCGTTTTCCCAGGGGGTCCCTGAAATAGAAGAGCTGCCGTGTGATGCCGCTCCCCAGCGCACAGACGCGCCGTGAGCCCTCCACATCCTCGAAATTGAAGAAGGCGCCTTCACGGGGAACATAGTTCATGACGGCGGCGTATTCGGGCGTGGTGCCGATGACATTGGTCTTCACACGCTCCTGACGGTACTGAACCGTGTATTGCTTTTCCCGCAATGGTACGGTCATCTCGACCAGGGGGTTGAGTTCACGGACGGCGACCACATCGGCCCGGCTGAGGCCGCGGGAGAAGTTCGAGCGCTTGTCCTCCTGGCTTTCCCGGTCGATGGGAATGTCCTCGACGATGATGTTGTTCATGCCCATGAGCTGGATCTGTTCGAGCGCCTGCTGCTTGGCCCCCTCGCCGATGGAAAGCATGGCGATCACCGCCCCCACGCCGAAGATGATGCCGAGCATGGACAGGAGCGAGCGCAGAAGATGGCTCCTCAGGCCCTCGAAGCCTATCATGATGTTTTCTCGGTAATTCATGTGCCGACGATTCCTTTTTTCACGTATGCCTTTTCCGGTTGGATGCGATTACAGGGGCAGGCCTGACCCGCCCTTGCCGTTGCCATTGCCCGAGCCTTCTTCCTCGAGGCCCAGGTCCTCCAGAGGCATCGTGGGATCGCGGAGCGCGATTTCCTCGCCGGCCTCGATACCCGTGTGCACGATGATGTAGTCGCTGTTCTTCGAGCCGATCTCAACCATCCGCTTCTCGAAGCCGCCGTTCTTCACAAAGACGACCGTGGTGTCCTCCTTGTCGAACACCGCCTCGAGGGGAACGTACAGCACATCATCGACCTTGTTGGTCACGATCTTGCACTGGGCGCTCATGCCCGGTTTCAGGCGCTCGTCCTGACCGTCGATGGTCACCACCACCTCGAAGACCTTCACGTCCGATCCGCGCTCGGAGGTCGCCAGAGTCGCCACATTGGTCACCGTGCCATAAAAGGTCGGTCCATCGAGGGCGTCCAGGGTTATCACCGCCTGCTGCCCCACACTGACCCGGCTCACATCTATCTCGTTCACCTGGGTCTTCACCTGCATGACCGAGAGATCGGGAATGCTGACCAGTTCCATGCCACGGTGGGGGGTCGAGCCGACCTTGACCTTCTCTCGGCCGTTGGGGCCCCATATCTGCTGGAGCACGGCCATGCCGCTCTTCGGGGCTGTCAGGGTCAGGGCGTCGAGCATGTCCTTCGCCTCCTGGAGGCGCTGTTCCGCCTGACGCACCCGGAGCTCGGCCTTGGAAAGATTGGCCTCGTCGATGATCTTCTGCGATTCGAGCTTTTCGCGCGCCTGCTGGAGCGAGAGCTCGGCCTTCTTGAATTCGAGTTCCATCTCCCGCTGACGGGCCGCGGCCTCGTATTTCATCTGCTGGGCCTTGAGCTTTGCCTGCTCATAGGAGTATTCCTGGATGATGAGATTGTTCTCCATCTGCTTGCGGTTGGATTCGATGCTCGCCTTCTGGCTTGCCAGCTCCGCCCGGGCGTTCTCGAGTTCGTTGGTGCGTTCCCGCACACGGTTCTCGAATTCGCTCGTGTCGAATTGCACGAGGAAATCCCCCTCCTCCACCATGGTGCCGTCCTCGACGATGGACATGATGCGCGTGCTGCCGTATACCCGCCGCGGCACACTCACCGAGGTGGAACGGGCCGCCTGAAGCTCCCCCTTCTCGGTGATGTCGATGAGGAATTCGCCTTTCTCGACGGTGAAGGTGGCGATGGAGGTCGTCCCGCTGCTGATGCTCACGACGAAGAACGCAACGATCGCCACGGCGGCGAGGACAATACCCGCCAGGGCCTTCCTGTTCTTACTGAGCCTGCTTATCCGTGACATTCCGAATTTCATGCCGTTTCACTCTCCCATGTAGAGACGCTGTATGTAGTGGATATTATCAGACTGTCGGGACGCCTGTCAATCTCCCCGCCCCGGAACCACGATCACGCCCCCGCTTCCGCCGCCCATGTTCCGCGCGGCCTCCTCCGAGATTGTGTCGGGCGTGTTGAGCATCTTTCTGAGAGAATCGACACGCGTGGTCACACCGGTTTCCTCCATGGTGTCAAGATGGGCGAGAAGGTTCATCTTCTCGAGCCTGCGCCGTTCCATTTCCGCGAACCATCCCAGTTTATGGAAAGGTCCATCCTCCGGCGGCTCCCATGCCACCTCTTCGGCGCCGTCGAGACCGTCCCGCACCAGGATCCTCCGGTCGCTGCGCGGTCCGAGCACCACCGGCGCCGGTTGGGGATAGCTTTCGCGGGTGAACACGACCGTTTCTCCCTCGTCGTTCTCATACACGGCGCCCACCGGGATGGTGGTGACATCGTCAAGCGCATCGGTGATGATCACCGCCTGCGCCGTCATGCCGGGCTTGAGTATGGGGCTCGTCTCGTCTATGTTCATGGTAACCTCGAATGACGGCGGCCGCGAAGTCGGCATCCAGTTCTGCGCCTCCTTCTCGATGAGATTGGCGATGGTGGCGATCTTTCCGTGGAAAAGAGAGTCCGGAAAGGCGTCGAGACGTACCTCTGCCCGCTGGCCCACGGCGAGATGATCGACATCCATCTCGTGCACGTTGAGCACCATCTTCATGCGCGACAGATCCGAAATGGTCATGACCGCCTCACCGCTCCTGACCGTCTCGCCCACATCGACCTTGTATTTCGGGGCGTTCCACCCGCCGATCTCGCGATAGACCACCATGCCGCGGATGGGCGCCGCGATGCGCAGACGTTCGATGCGCTCCTCCATCTCGCGAACTTCGTTCCCGGCATGCTCGAGTCTGAGCAGGACCTCCTGACGCTCGGCGTAGTCCATGATCTTGCGGGCCTCGATGTTCTTCTCCGCCTCGCCGTACCGTATCTCCTCCTTCCGGAGCTCGATACGGGCATCCTCCCGGGTGTTCCGGGACTCGTATTTCATGAGCTCGACACGCAGGCGGGCGGCCTCCATGGAATACCGGGCCATCTCCAGGTTGGTCTGAAGCTCGGACATGCGGGAGGTCTGCTGGGTCTCGATGCTCTTGAGATCGGCCTCGGCCTGCCTGAGGACGTCCTGCTCCTGCTCCAGTTCCTCGAGAAGCGGAGCGGTGTCGAACTGGACGAGGAAATCCCCCGGTTCGACGTTGGCGCCTTCGGGAATCATGTCCACGATCTGAAGGTCGATGCGCTCGCGGGGAACGGTTATGAAAACGGCGTCGACCGCCCTGATCTCGCCCGTTTCGACCAGACCGAAGGAGAACGGTCCGCGCGATACGGTCGCCCAGGCGATGTTCCCGGCCACGATCCCGCGCAAGAATACTGAAACGAGCACTATAACCAGCAGCGCAGCAACAGCAACGGCGGCGGCGATTTTCGGCCTGTGTCCGATGAAAACTCTGATATTATTTACGATATGATGTGCGATAGCATCTTCTCCTCTGAAAGAACCATCCTGTATTTCCCGTGTTTGATTAGATGCTTGACAGTACCATCCAGTTTAAAAAAAGTTACAAAGACGATAATAAATCGCCCATATTTTGATCAATATAGGACATTCCAGCGGAAATGTAAATGGATAATATTTTATCGATGAATGGCCGTGTTGACCGGAGAGCCGTAAAGCAGCGACGGTGAGCCGGACTCCTCACCATGCCGGGACGCCGTTACGTCCGATCAGACGGTCGAGGCGCTCAAGGACGAGCAAGAGGTGCCGCGGCTGATGGAAGTTCCCGATGCGACGCGAGCTGTCGAAATCGAACTCGGCTCGGCGGTTCGCGCCGTTCATCCAGAGCGGATGGCCGTACTTTTCCAGATGGAAGTTCCCGCGTTCGTAGGACAAGAGGCGGGCGAACCACTCCAGGGCGCGCTCGTCGCCCGTCCGCTCGATCATCATCATGGAGGCGAGGAGGGGTTCAACCTGGACGTAGTGCGCCTTCGAGGTGCGCCAGCGGTTCTCGTCGACATGGACGAGCAGGTTCAACAGGCCGCCGTAGACATCGTCCCATGCCACATCGAGATGGTGGAGAAGACGGTCGGCGGCGGTCCGGAACTGGTCGTGGTTGTCGATGCGCTCGGCGGCGGCCATAACGTGCCACAGGGCCTGGATGCTGTTGCCCATGTTCACCACCTGGTCCAAGTCGCCGGGGAAGGGTGTGTAGTCGTGCCGGAGGAGTTCGCGGGTCAGGCCGGTTTCCTCGTTGTGGAAGCGGTTCATGATGGTGTCGAGGCACTGGGTGACGATCATGAGGAGATCCATGTCAGAGCGCTGCTCGAGCATCTGGGTGGCGACCCACAGGAAAAGCATCCAGTCGTCCATGATCCTGATCCCCGGCGTCTCCGGGGCGTCCGCACCGAGATAGCCCCGTCCACGGTTCGCGCCGTAATCTTCGCGGTCATAGACATACAGGCACTTGATGAGCACATCTTTCGCGGTGTCCCACCACGCGCCGTCGCCCGTGGCCCTCGCGAACGCCTGGAAACCGTCGGCGATGTACAGGTCGGAGTTGACCGAGCTCGAGGGCGGTGCGGCGGCCTCTCCCTCCTTCGTGAAGCGCGACGGCCACAGTCCCGGGGGATCGGGCCGGTGATTCATGAGCAGCCTGACCGAGCGCTCGGCCACGTCCAGATAGTGCTGTTCCCGGGCAAGGCCGGCGTACAGATGGGAATACACCCACACCCCACGGCCCTCGTAGCCCGCCCGCTTTTCCGTCGAAACGTTCGTGCCGTCGGGAAGTGTCGCGCACATGAAGCCGCCGTTCTCATGGTCGATCACATACCGGTCCATGAAGGGAAGGAAGCGGTCGAAAAGATCGCCCCGGTACACTTCCCTGAGGGCGTCGGGCCGCATGCCGGCGATTTCGGCAACCGGGGCCTCAGCCGCATGAACCGCCTGACCGGCCGCCAGGGGCGCCGTCAGAACCGCCGCCGTTCCCGCCAGCGCGGATCGTCTCCTCATACAATTACCGCCGCGTTCCTTCATGGTTTCGCCCTTCCCGTTCTTTCGGTTTCAGTCTTTGTCGCCGGCCGCTGCCCCGTTTTCACGCGAACACGTCCGAGACCTTGCCGCCCCGCTCGATCATCCGCCTGAGGCAGAGGAGGTTGAGCATGAGATGGCGGGGATGGTGATAGATGTCCTTTCGCCGGGCATGGGGGACGAAGGTGGCCTTGCGGTCGGTGGTCGCTTTCCACAGGTGGTAGCCGTGGGGCCTGAGCAGGAAATTCTCCCGTATCCATGTATTCTGACGGCCGAACCATTCCTTCGCCCACTGGCTGTTGGCGTGCTCGACCATGGGGAGGGACCCCATGAGCACGAAAACCTGGGCCCAGTGAATCTTGTTGAGCTGCCAGATGTTCTCGTCAACGTTCCTGAGATCGTTGAACACGCCGCCGTAGACGTCGTCCCAGCTCACCTCCACGTGGCGCGCGAAACGCTTTCCGGCCAGATCGAACAGGGCCTTGTCCCGCAGGCGCGCCGCCTCGTACATGATCATCCACAACGCCTCGGTGGCGTGCCCGCAGCCGGCCAGCTCGGAGTGCTTCGGATCGTCCGAAGTGGTCAGGTCATGGTCGATCACATTGTTCATGAGGTCGAACTTGGGATTGTGGTGGTGGTTCATGATGGCGTCCACGCAGGCGGCCGTCCGTTCCTCCAGCGCGGTATCGGGCTCCTGGTCGAGGTTGTTCGTGCCGAACCACATGAAGAGCATCCAGTACCACAGGTTCTTGGCCCCGGGATAGGGACTGGCGCCGTCCTGGAAATCGGGGCTCATGTAGTTTTTCCAGCACTTGTCCATGGTCTCCTTGGCCAGGGAGAGATACTGCATGTCGCCTGTCGCCCGGGCGAATTCGGCCAGCCCCTCGGCGATGTAGCAGTCGCCCGCCAGACCGCCGTCGGGATTGATGACCTCCCCCTTCTTCGAGAGGTTTCCGGGCCAGTATGTGTTGCCTGAGGGCCGGTGCCGCATGATGAGCCCGATCGCGCCCTCGGCGTTGTCCAGGAACTGCCGGTCTTTCTCGAGATTGTTGTAGAGAAAGGAATAGCACCATGAGCCGCGGCCCAGATACCAGGTGTTTTTCTCGGTGGTGTTGTTTGTGCCGTCGTGGTCGGTGTCGCACATGAATCCGCCCAGTTCGTGGTCCACAACATACTGGTCGAAGAACACCACGAAATCGTCGAAGAGATCGTACCGGTACTGTTCACGCAGTTCTTCGAGGGTCATGCCGCCGATCAGGCCGATGTCGCCGGATGGTGCGCTGCCCGTCCCGCCGCCGGGCGCGGGCGATTCGGAACAGCCGGGCAGCGCAGCCGCGGCGGTGGCTGCCGATGCGCCGAGGAAGGTTCGTCGTTTCATGGTGGGCCCCCGTGTGTATGCAGTCCGTTCGTATCCTTATCTATAACCACGTTGATAATCATGAGAAACGTCATTCCCTTCGTGTCAGAGCGCACCGACCGGAATCGCCATGTGTTTCCCCGAAAGCGGCAGCACCGTCCCGGCAAGGCAGATCAGCCCGCCGGAGCCCGTCTCCACGGGCAGATTTTCGAGCACGTTGAAATGCCTGATGTCGTTCCTCGATGGTGACGCAGTCTTTTTGAACTCCAGCGGATGAATGACACCGTCGCGCTCTATCAGCAGATCGATCTCGCGCCCATCCCTGTCGCGGTAGAAATGGAAAGGCGCCTGACGTCCGGAGTGACGGTAGCTTTTCAGAAGCTCCGCCACTATCCACGTTTCCAAAACCGGACCTGAAAAAGCGCCCCGCTCCAGTGTTTCCGGGGATGACCAGCCGGTGAGATAGGCAGCGAGACCTGTTTCGGGCATGTAGAGTTTCGGACGCTTGATCAGCCGCTTGGTTGTGTTCGTGTGGTATGGCTCGAGCAGGTAGACGAGTCCGGATGTCTCCAGGATCGAGAGCCAGGATTTGGCGGTGTTCTGTGAAATATCAGCGTCACGGGCCAGATCCGCCATATTCAGAAGCTGCCCTGTGCGTGCCGCGGTGACCCGTAGAAAACGGAGAAACGCCATCTCGTCTCCCACCCTCGCCAGGTCGCGTATGTCCCGCTGCAGATAAGTCTGAACATAGGATGAATAGAAAAGGTCCCTGTCCATTCCGTCGTCGAGAGCGATCGCCGGGAATGCGCCCCGCCAGATGCGACGGTACAGTTCCATCAGTGTGAACCGTTTGCCGTCCCCGCCGTGCTCCGCGATCCTGTCCATATCGGGGATAAATGGTCCGGATTGTTCCGCACGGCCGGTCAGCTCCCGATGCGAGAAACCATGAAGGTGCACGATACCCACCCGCCCCGCCAACGATTCGGAAACGTTTCGCATGAGATGGAAATGCTGGGAACCGGTCAGCCAGAACATACCGGGCCGCCTGTCTCCGTCCACCGCCATCTTGATGTACGGGAAGAGCTTCGGGCCGTACTGGATTTCGTCGATCAACAGGGGCGGACGGTACCGCTGGAAGAACAGTGCGGGATCTTCCTCAGCCAGTGAACGAACCAGCGGATCGTCGAGGGTGACATAGGTCCGCTCACTGCCGCAGAGGTGGCGGAGTACGGTGGTCTTTCCCACCTGGCGCGCCCCGGTGACCATGACGACGGGAACGTGATCACGGGAGCGTGCGAGAAAGGATTCGATGGTCCTGTGGTGATACATGGCGGCCTCAAAATTTCGGCAGTTCTGCAATATGATTGCAATATAGCCGATATTTACGGTTTGTCAAGCCCGGAGAAGATGAGTGACCAATCCCCCCTTTTTCAGCACAAACGTAATATTTCGAGGTTTTTCAGTTTCTGAACCGGGATTTTCGGGATTACGGGATGAACCGCGATTACAATCCTGTCAATCCTTGAATCCCATTAATCATGGTTCAAGCGGCTTACGGTCAATCGTCATTCTTCCCTCGTCGCCATAATCGGTTAATTGCGGTATTATCAATTGTTCAAAGAATCTTTTGTGCTTATATTATTTAGATTTAATGCCATAATATATAATAGCTTATGCGAATTATCCGATGAGTTTTCTGGGGGGTGCCAGCGGAGAAGATGCGTGTATGCCCCCCGGAGCCGGGTATTCCGATAATCAACCAGATGCCATTCCTCACTCCACCCGCTCGCTCTCCGGGATGTTCACCACCATCACCGCCACCTGGCCGAAGGTGTCGTCCACGCCCTCCTCCTCGTGCTCGATGAAGCCGCCGTTCCACACCACGAAGAGCTTTCCGCCGGTGTCGTCGATCTTGAGGGAGAAGTTCTGGCTCGCGGTGAAGCCGTATTTGTCGCGGTAGTAGGGCCAGCAGAAGGCGAGCACCTTGATCGTCCCGGTCTGTGTGTCGTACTGGATGATGGGAGAGGCCGCCGTGTAGTGGAAACGCGGCGAGCAGGGGACATAATACAGATACCGTCCGCCGGGGCTCCGTTCCATGGAGCAGGTATAGCGCTGGGGATGGGGCCAGCAGACGCCGTGGTCCTCCACCGTTTCGGCCTCGGGGTCGAACGAGAACAGCTCGCCGCCGTAGGTGATCCCCCAGAAGAGACCGTCGGGTCCCCGGTGACGGGTCTGGCAGCGCATGTGACCGTACCCTCCCTCGCCCGCGCCGCGTATCGGAGAACCATGCTCCATGGGCATGTGGCAGTCGAGCCGGCGGAAGCGGTTCTTATCAGGGTCATAGGCGATGAGATGTTTCTTCGTGTCGGACTCATGCATGTTGGTGGTGTAGACCATACCGGAAACTTCGTCGATCATGATGGCGCGGTTCCACCAGGCCAGGCCCTCGGGGAGATAGCCCGCCCAGTGCGTCCGCTGCTGTTCGATGTCCCACGCCAGGAACTCCCCGAACATCCCCACGGCGTACATCATGCCGCGTTTCGTGTCGATACGGTGATAGGGATAGGAGGCCCGCGGGATCGGGACGCCGTAATCCACCATGTCGCCGGTTTCCGTGTCCAGGCTCATGATGTGGCCGCCGCGGTAGCCGGTTGCGTAGTCCTCTTCGTCCGGCTCGGGATACTTGCACCAGTAGGTGATGAACCACAGGTGGGGCTTATCCAGGTGGCGGCTCCGGTAGAAATCCAGCCAGCCGTGGAGCTTGCCCTCGGAGAACTGCGTCTTTTCACGGCCCAGGACCTTGTTGATCTCGGGAAAGAGGGATATCTTCCGCACGGCGGGATCATATTCCACCACGAAGATACGGGCGTCATATTTTCCGTGGTCCCCGGCGGAGGTGTAGAACTTCCCGGTCCGGGGATCATGGTTCCCCTGGGTCCAGTGGGTCCAGGGGCCGGGGGTGTTGTCGATCTCCGTGGGTTTCCAGGGGCCGTCGTAATCCGAGATGTCCTTCGATATCTTCACCGGCGATTCGTTGAGCCATGGCGCCTCGACCGGGACGATGCCGAATTCGATCTCGGATGGCTCCTCCGCAACCACGAATTCCGTTCCGGCGTATCGGGCCACCTCAGGCGGCGGCACGAGGGTTGCCGGGTCCCTGTCGACCACGATCTTCCCGGTGTAGAGAAGACCGGCCGTGTCGAGGCGCTCGGCGACCGTCTTCTTTTCCAGCTCGGGAGCGCTGGGCGTGACACGGTCCTCTGTCGTGTGCGGGTTCGGCAGAAGCACGCCGAAGGGGCCCACGCGGGTGTCCTCCACCGCCGGCCGGTCCTGATCAATACCGTTCGAACCGCATCCCGCCAGAAGCATCAGGAGAAGAACGGCGGATGCGCTCATGACGCGAAAATGTGTTTTCATCGGGAATTCCTCGTGTTTCACGGCTGTGTGGGTTTCAATTCGTCACATGCTATATACAATCATTCCCGCCGTCCCGCAACGGTTTCAACAGCACCGCCTTCACGATTCCTGACAGACGCATCCGAAATCACCCGATTTTCATTGTGCGCCCAGGGGACCGTATGCTACATTGGAAAA